>NZ_JACJQW010000079.1:0-13339 GCF_014696905.1 Nostoc sp. FACHB-190 | reverse complement strand
CATGGCTGTTATCAATCGCTCAATTACTTGTCTAGATTGAGTTTTACACGATTTTTGACCACTGCAAATACCACACTTGACAATTTCTCCTTTTCCTTAACTTGTCACCAATGGGAGGAAACTAGCAATTTCTATGTTATGCTTTTTTATAGCAAACGTTGTTTACTCTAATATGTTAAGAGTCGTCAAAGTCAGGTTATATCCAGACACCCAACAGCAGCAGTCACTAGCACAAGCTTTTGGTAGTTGTCGTTGGTTATGGAATTATTGCCTGAACTTGATGAACCAGACATACAAGGAGACTGGTAAGGGGTTATCTGGATACGAAGTTAAAAAGATAATTCCCCAGTTAAAAAAAGAATATGAGTGGTTATCGCTAACTTACTCACAATGCTTGCAACAAGTTTGCTTGAATCTTGGAGTAGCTTTTAATAATTTTTTTGAGAAACGGGCTAAATATCCTAGATTCAAATCAAAACATGGTAAACAGTCAATACAATATCCTCAAAATGTCAAAATTACTGATAATTCTGTGAGTCTCCCAAAAATAGGAGATGTCACAGCGATGATTCATAGACCTATTGAGGGAAAAGTTAAGACTGTAGCCATATCTAAAAACTGTTCTAATCAATACTTTGCGGCTATTCTTTTTGATGATGGTAAAGACAAACCTTCTGCAAATACAGAAGGCAAAGCGATAGGTATTGACTTGGGATTAACTCACTTTGCAGTTACTAGTGATGGTTCTAAGTTTGATAATCCTAGAATACTCAGCAAACATGAGAAGAATTTAAAACTTAAACAGCAGCAGTTATCTAGAAAGCAGAAGGGTTCTAATAACCGTATTAAAGCCAGAAATAAAGTTGCTAGAGTTCATAGAAAAATAACTAACTGCCGTGAGGATTTTCTGCACAAGCTATCTCGTAGGATAGTCAACGAAAACCAAGTTATAGTGCTTGAAAATCTTAATGTTAAGGGCATGATGCAGAATCATAAACTAGCCAAGTCTATACATCAAGTTGGATGGGGAATGTTCTGTACCATGTTGAAATACAAGGCAGAAATGGAAGGGAAGATTTATCTTGAAGTTGATAGATTTTTTCCCAGTTCAAAAACCTGTCATGTTTGTCTTAATCAAGTTGGTAGTTTGCCACTTGATGTAAGATTTTGGACTTGTGACAATTGCCAAACTAGGCACGACAGGGATGTGAACGCAAGCATTAACCTCAGAGATGAGGGTCTACGCCACTTGCTTCAAGCCGGGGAACCCGTCCAACGCAGTGGCTCACGAATTTTGACCTCTGGAACGGGGGATAAAGCCTGTCGCCCAGATGTAAGTCGTAGTAAGGGAGGACGCAAGAAATCCACTACTGCGCTTTCTGTTGGACAGGAAGCCTACACTGTATGCGAAGCATCAGTGTAGGTAGTTCACCTGCTTGTACTTGAACAATTTCAAAACTAGGTAAAATTATGGCTGTCAATGTCCCACCATGACAGGCTCCAGTATCAATACCGTAGGTTTTTTGGGGAATTATGAGGGGATTATCTCCAACAACGCGATGACCAAAAATTACTGGCTTAACACCTGTATATAACTGACTCCAAAAGGTATCTCCATAGTGCTTTGCCAGATGCTTTTCACCCGCAGTGCAACCACATAAAACCTCTTCCCTTTGTTTCTCGATGGGTATACCATCTTCCACCGCAGCATGAACTAAAATTGCCGATTCGATTTCGTGATAATAGGGTAGATGGCTAATCCATTCTAAAAATTCGTCATAGCTGTCGCCAAATTGTAATTTGACAATTTCCTGGCCTGGATTTCTCACAAGAGAGAAATCCAGGTTGGGAGGGGTGGGAGAATGGTGAAAAAATCTTTCCCCCCACACTCCCCACACTCTCCACACCCGCTAACCATACGTGAGAAATTCGGGCTGGGAGTAGGAAAGAGTTTGCCTGAGATGTTTGCGTTCGTGATTACCCATTAATACAATAGTGTTGGGGCGATTTTTGAGAAAATCATACACCTTGACTGAATCAGCACCGCGATCGACAATATCCCCCAAGGAGACTAAACAATCTTCCTTTGTAATTTCTGCTTTGGCTAATAGTTGAAGCAGTTCTGTATAGCAACCATGAATATCGCCAACTACAATTGTTCGCATAACTCAAGTTCAATCGAATAAATTTAGTGTAGCATTAACATACTACTTATTGTAATACTTGGTGAAAAGTTGCGGAGGTATGAAAAGCCAGCAGATGATTCGTTGCGGGTTCCGCAGGAGCATCGCAGAGCAACTTGTAATTGCTCTATTTACATTCTCGCAATTTCGCAGACGGGGATTTGCTCGCAAATTACTCGCGTTAAGATTGTCGTGGAATGCAAGATTGCAAGATAGACCGTTTGTAATGTTTAACAGAATATTGCAGAAATTATGATGAAAATGAATAATACTGAAAATAAAATTTCTAAAACAAAATTATTTCTATTAGATTTATCAAATAATACAGAGGCTAATCATGAATTAAATTATTTACTTAAAAACTTTTGTGGTACAGTTATCAAAAGTTTATCTGATATCAACATGAATTTACAGATAAACAAATTATTTGCTTGCGGTGATATTAGTAGTTTAAGTAATACTTGCTTAAATATATACATTATAAAAGAATTGTCTTTTAACTATGAAATGCTAAATAACCCAAGTTTAAAAATGATTAAGATTGGTCAGGTACCTATCATTATAAGTCAAGCTGGCGTTTATTATAGACAATTATTTAATGATGACACAGATTACTTCAATATGATAAAAACTGAACATACTTTTCAAGAATTAACAGAATCTAATAAGCCTGGAATCGCCTTGAGAAAAGGTATATATCTTACGGAAGTAACTAAAGAAATAAATAGTGAATATGTAGAAAAAGAAAGACTTTACTTCAGACTTTTAAGATGTTCTAGTAATTTTACTGGACCTACTGATAACTTTCGCGCTACAGATTACAAAATAATGAATGCAATAAACCATGCAGCAGAAGATGTCTTTGAGCGAAAAATAAAACTAAATCACGTACTAGCTCAGGTTTACGAAAATAAAAGCAGAGATGAATTAACTCTTAAAAAAAGTAAAGCAAAAATAAAAGCACACTCTGACAAAACTAAAGATATGCCAAAAGAAGCATTGATTGCGTTTTGTACATTTTACGATCGAGAGGGTTTTCAACATCTAAAACCTTCAATTAAAGATAGATACGATTGGTGCAACAAAAATATAAGCGGATTAGCAGCACTGCATTTTAAATTAAAATCAACAATTATAGATACAAATCTAGAAAAAGAATTTACAGTTGTCTTATATCCAAATTCTGTATTTATCATTCCATTGTCTACTAATAGATATTATACTCATGAAGTAAAACCTTCTATTTTGAATAGTGACAAAATACCTACTAGACTAGGTTATGTGGCTCGTTGTTCAAATGTAGAAGCGGTGTATTTTAATAATCAAACTTATATTATAGAAAATAAAGATTTAATTAAATTAGAAGCAATAACAGAATCTAAACAACAAGATTTGAAAGAAACTTACTATGAAGAAAACTGTACTGAAAAAATGGTAGATTATGGAAAAGTTGATTTCAGTATGAATCTAGGAGATTATCAAAGACCTATATACTAATAAAATAAATAAAATCTATGAAGACAAAAGATTTTTATGTTTTTAGACTGGACATTGATGACAATATATTTGAGCTACTAACTAATTTAATTGAACTTGAAGATATTAACAAAGGAAGAAAAGGTGGCGTATTAGTTAAAAGTGAAGAGCGGGGAATTCCAATTGTTAGAAAAACCACTAATTACAAAAACCCAGCATCTCATTTTACTCAAATACATAATACCATCATAGAAAAATTAAATAAACAAATTCAACAAGAGACAAAAATAAAGCCCTTTGAGTTTAATAATGCATTAATTGAAGTCTATGATAGAGAATATTATAAGATGGGTTATCACTCTGATTTGGATATGGACTTAGAGGATGATTCATTCATTGCTCTTTTTTCTTGTTATGAAAATGCATCGAACTTATCAACCAATGCTTTAAGAAAATTAAAAATAAAGAGTAAGGCTACTTCAGAGGAATTTGAAATAAGCTTACCAAACAACTCTTTAATATTATTCTCATTAAAAACCAATCGCGAATTTGTACATAAAATTATTTTAGATATTTCCAAAAATGAGATTACAAAGTTTGGCACAAATCGATGGTTAGGGCTTACCTATCAAAAATCAAAGACATTTATAAAATTCAAAAATGGATTGCCATTTTTAACTAATGGTAACTTACTAAGAGTGGCAAATGATGAAGAAAGAGAGGCTTTTTATAAGTTAAAAAAGCAAGAGAATGAAGTTGTCAATTTTAATTATCCAGAAATAAATTATACATTAAGTATAGGTGATACTTTAGAACCAATACTGGTATAAGGTTCTGGCTAGAATTGCAGAAACCTTATGAGGAGAAAGAAAATATATCTCCACATTACCGTTCTCCGTCAATGGGAACCTACTTGTTTTACTTCTCCGTTCATGCTCAAAGTTTGGATAGTATCAAATGGATTGTAATGTCCTCTTTCCCAGTTTCCATTTTGGAAAATAAAAGATAGATAAACCCATTTCTTATGAGCATCTTGGATGACAAGGTTATCGCCCTCTTGGGGTGTATAGTCAACATCAAAGCAATTTCTGTAATTGAGATTGAGCAAAACCCAATCGTCCGTTAGTCCTTTGCCTATATCCGCCGCAGGAAGTTCGTATAGCCCTTCCATCAGCGGCTCGTCGTCGCTTCTATATCTTTTAAATGTAGATAAATACCATCGATACACCTTGGGAGTCGTTGCTTGCTCCTGTTTGTATCGCCTCGAATTTTTGTTATGCACAATGAGTTTTTCTTTGTCCTCGCAAGTGCATAAAATGAAGCCTTTGTCAAAGTCGCACATAATTGTAGATACTAAGGATTGATGAACCAGTAGACAGGAGATGTTTAAGAGCTAAGAAAATGTATCTCTACACTACCGTTCTCCCCCCTGCACCACTGAAACTACTGCTCTGTCTACTACCATCTGAAAATAACCAATTTTTACAGGCGAGCGACTTAAACATTATCCATATAAAACTATGCGAGCAGAATATGTATAGTAATTTTGAACACATTAAAAGCAATACTAGTAAACGGTCACAATGAAACAATTGATACTTATATTAGGAATAGGAATTTTACTTATACCTGTGAAGGTAACTTGCGGTTCTCCTGATGCAGACTGTGCTCAACCACCATTGCCATATTCTTAATTCGCCATTGGTTGATTTTATAATCTATTTCACTGCTCATCTTCACTTGCTCATTTGTGAGTTCAGGAGAGATATCGATTCCGATGGTTTCTGCAAGGAGTCTGGCAAAATTCACAGAATGAAAGTATGGATAATCTCGAATTAATTCCCCAGAGCGAAGAAAATCTAGTAATCCTTCAATTGTAGATAACCCATATTGAATATCATCTAGAAAATCCTTGAGCCATTGTTCTGGGGAAAACTCACAAAAACGAATCCAATCCCCCTGAATTTCCACCTCGTATCCTTCCTGGGTGAGAAACAAATCCCGCACAGGATTATCCCCATCGACAATTCGTAACAACCCTGGATATTGCTGATTTCCTGGATTTTTGAGCCAATCCCTCGATTTTGCTGCTTTCAACTTTGCGAGGAACTCAGGTAAAGGCTGATTCCATACTTGGGCAGAATTGTTTGCCATAACTTCCTCAGCCGACCAGTAATTTCCTAGCCGTTCCCAATTGCCACCATTGCAGACTTCTAGCAAAAATGTTCTGTAAACTTCAGGCAGTTTAATTCCATGTTGTGCTTCTAACGCGCTCAACTTTGCTTCAGAAGCAATTGGCGGATTAGTCGTGATTTGGGCATAGCGATTGTATGGATCGAATTTTCGCAATCGAGCGAGGGTAACGTGAATTCGTTCGGGAACAGTCAACCATTTTCGCAGGGGTAATTGGCAACCAAAGTGACGCTCCACTGTAAAAATGTCTTGATCGTATACTCTCACCCTTCCTTGCGGGTCGTGAGAGAATTGAATTTGTAACTGAGTCAACACCTGACACAATTGCTCTGCCTCATCATCAGTGGGAAATAATCCCACAAGATGGGGATGCTTGATTCTCTTAATCTCCTGATACATAAACTCACAAGCTTCCGCCTCATCGGTAAATTCAAACAGCAGTTGTTGAACCGCACCACGCTCGGTGTAAACGACTTGCCAGTTATCATCCCTTTGAATCAAGCAAATCTCATCATCACCCATTTGGCGAATCTGATACAGGCGACAGCCTTCGCCCCAAAGTTTGAGATCGAGTAACTCTGCATTCAGATATTGAACTTCCCACATTTACTCACCTCGAAAACACCCATCTCAATCACCGCCAGTTATGTCTTCACTTGTTATCATGGGTTTTCCCGCTACATTGATTAGGCGATCGCAACCACCTTTATCCCTTGCTTGGTGGCAACAATAGCTTGGAAAGATGTGTAATCAAACACCAAAGTATTAACTACTGCATCTACGTCATAGGTTTTGATTATTTCCCCTGTCTGAGCTGACAGCACTGCCAGAATTTGCCCTACACCACACAATAACCTGTTGTTACCCAGCCAAACGATATTACTTTGCCAAGGATTTAATCCATCATGGTCATGGTACAACCGAAAGAATTGACCCCACATTTTCTCCCGATATTGTGACGATTTTTCCCATTTTTTCCATATTTCATTGAGTGGTTCCTGCGTTTGCGGGGATAAAGTGCTTAATATCGAGCGTTCAAGCTGAAAACTTAATAAATCAACACCTTGATATCGATATGCAGTATAAGCCAGACGCTGACCATCTGGGCTAAAACTCAAGTTGCCACGATGACAACGCACACCACCTGAATATTCCCCCAAATAGGTTAATTTATCCTCAAGCATACTGTCAATTCTGTAAAACTGATGGGACTCATCCATGTCTACAGAATTAACAATGAGAAACTGCATTTGTGGATCGATGGCAAAAGCAGCATTATAATCTCGCCAACGACGCAACCAACGAATCTGCTCACCGCTTTCTAAATTAACTAGATAAATATCTCCCCAACCCTCACCAACCAATAAATAGCCCTGGCAAGGTGTTAATCCTAACCAGGAAATATGAGTACATTTACCATGTCCATAATACTCATCCTCCTGGGAATTCTCCTCATAGGGTGCATGGGGTAAGTCAACTCGTTGCAAAACGGACAAATCATCCCAGCGAAGAATCTCAATCCCAAATTCTGGCGTAACCTCAGAAGGAGCCACAGCAAACCTTTCCCCATCCGGTAACAAAACAATACTTGGTACTGATTCAAAATCATAGGGTAACTCGATTTGTTCAATTATCCGGGGTTGTTGGGAAATATCCCACTTCACCAAAGAATGGGGGTATATTGGTGCGATCGCCTGTTTCCTTACCGCGTCGTAAATTAGTGCTTTGCAATCCATACACCTTGCCCTCCTAGCCATCGCCATTAATTTTGAATTTTGAATTGTTAAGACTCCCCTTGTTCTGCCCGAAAAAGCCGGAGGAATCCCCCATCAAACCATTCCCCATAGTGAAATCGGAGTTCCCCGGATAGTAGCATCTGACCTCGACAGTAGAGAAAGTAGGTTTCTTTAGGGAAATAACTTTGCAAAGGGAGCAATCCTTGTTTCAACGCCGTTCGCTCCCCATTTTGCCAGAGTCTTGCCAGGTGAGATGCTAAACAGTTCAAGAAAAACTCAGCTTTAGGCAAGGAAGGATCTGTTCCTAAAGTGAGCAACTCATCTTCTCTTCCTCTCCAATCAACAGACATTTCCCAATCTTCGACGGGAGGTAAGCAGGATTCCAGCGAAGCCCAGACAACTAACTCTAGGTACGTCGGCTCATTCACGTTGGTAAATAAGGCATTTGCATTTATCGTCATTGTAATTTCTAAAACCGTTAACAAGGCGATCGCATTGGGATACACATTTCCTGTCACGAGTCGATACTGCTTCCCATCGCCTTCAAAGGGAATCGTATACGGGTACTGCAATTTTGCTTTTTGAAAATGCTGTAAGCAAAGCTGATGAAAGTCAGGTTGAGGTAGTGGTGGATCAAAAAACATCCAATCTAAACACAAACTATTTTTTTCTTGGCTCACAGAAGCAGCATTTAAATAGCGCCATAGCTTTTCAGCTTGAATGACGCAGCGTTGCAGATTTGGATAAGCAACTAGACGAGCAAGAATTTCTGCTGAGATTTCACGGTTGAGTAGGTTGGCGATAGCCATCTGATGCAGCAGTTCATATCTAATTGCAGCAACCTGATTGGGTGTATATAAGCGTGCTTTTTCTTCAAAAAATAGTAGATATATACTAGCAGCTTCCTCAATCTCAGATAAAATCTGGGGAATTAGTAAAGAGTGAGTAGGACTCACAGCAGATGCAAAGCGTAAATTCCACTGGGTTTCATTGAGCAGTTCAATTCCCTCAATTTCTTGCAGATTCCTCCAATTCCGCGCAACCTGTATCACCTTCAATGCAGTGTCATAGGGAATACCATACATCGGATAGTAACTTCCCGGATGCCATAAACAAATCGGTTCATTGTAAGACTCGCCATGCTTTTGAAACAGCTGATCGATCAGTTCCCAAATCGCCCAATTTTGATAAACTTGCGGTAATTTCCAACTGGGATAGCGAATCAACTGCTGGCAATTCCTGACAAAGAAGCGATTATCCTCATTCTCGTACATTTCACGCGCCTGAAAGCACTGCCAAAAAGTATCATGATGGGCATGACGCGCCAAAAACTGAATTAGGAGCGAATCGTCATATCGGGTTATAGCTTTGCGACTGTGGCGACCAGAGAATAACACACCTGAATCGCTTTGTGCGATCGCTAGTGTATACCCATCAATTAGAACAAAGGTTTTTCCATGCTTATCTCTCATCCAGCAACTGGTTCAAATAGGTGAAAAATGCTGTAATAATGATTAAATGCTTGAATTTCTCCAACCTTAACCATTAAAGAGGTATGAATTCAGCATTTTCTAAAGCATTCCTCCAAGCGATACGAGCAGCCATACGATAATCAAAGCAACTACAGATAGATTCGTGATAACTGCCATTAAAGACAGTAATTTTTAGGGATGAAAAAGCTTTATTTTCTAGATGAGAATATTTAATCAGCCCATCGATAATTCCTTCGATCGACTCTGAAATATATTCGTCAATAATATCTGTCTCATTTGGAATTTGCCAAATAATTTTAATCTGATTGTTCTCTAAATTCTGTTCTAATTTGAATGCAATATGAGCGGGCTGACCGATATAAGAGTTACCTATAGTAAATTTACCCTCAGCAATTAATGGTTCTTTAATTGAATAACGTTGATACTCACAACCATGCCAGATATCTAATTCAATTACATTCTGAAATGTTTCCCAACTATTTACTACCCAATGCCACTTTTCCACATATTTACAAATATCGTACCAAGCGGAGTTACGAATATGTTCATAAATTTTCAGCAATATATATAATTCACGAATATCCTGTTTATTCGGCTCCTCTTGGATAACTAATTTCATTAAACGTTGAGCAACTGTGATAGTTTCCTGGGTAAATAGCTCTTCTGAGTCTTCATCGTCTTCATATTTTCCTAATTCTGGTTGCTCATGTAGTGACTCAATTATTTCATTTAGCCAACCAATCTTTTTTTGTCTAGCTTCATAAGTATAGTCTTTTGCCCAGTATAATTGTTTGCGGTTCATATAATCAAATTGTTTCTAATAATAATTGTTAGATATATTATACAGAAAGTACTATAATGGTTTTACTAGGTCTACCATATCTCATCTAGCAAATTTCGTTTTCTTTCTAAAGGAATTGCGGGACAATTTTCAATAAACTGCTTCAACCTAGCCTCGGACAAACCCATTAAATATTTTTGGAAAAGAAGATATGGACTTTGCTGAGAATTCAAGATTGAGATCGATTTTTCAATTTCATAAATCTCATTATTTAAAAAATTGAGATGCATTTGTAACCATTGCTTCGGCGCATAGCGTTCCATCACAACATAGGTCAACAACGGTTGTAAGCAGATTTGAATTTTTACTTCATGTCCTTCTTGTGTCAGAAATAACCCGTAAGTGTCTTGTTCGGGAGGATACAACCCAATTCGTAATAGTCCTGGAAGGGCGTTAATTTTCAGGAGATAGGGTAACTCGACTGCATCAGATTGCTTTCCTGTTGCCAGAAATTGACGAACGAAATCAGGCGGTGACTGATGCCATAACTCAGCACAATTATGCTGCATGATTTCATCAATTGTCATCCAGCAGTCGCGCTCGGCACAATCCCAACACCCTCCATTTCCCACCTCTAGCAAAAAAGCAGCATAGGCGAATGGTAGCTGAATTTCCAATGCTTGTAGAATCGCCATTGAGCCAAGCGGTGGATTTAAGTCTATTGTCAAACATATTCCCTGCGGATCGAGGTATTTCAAGCGATCCAACGCGAAACGAATCTCCCTAGCAACTTCAATCATTGCAGTTTGATGGGCGGTTAAATGCATAGCTCTAACCCAGAGACTTGCTCCAAAAACATAGTAGCAAAGGATTCACAACGAGGCATGATTTTTGGAAGTTCAACCCGTAGCAGTGCGATCGCCGCATCAACATCCTCACGATCACAGTATAAATGTTCTAGATGATACCCTAGTACAGCTTCAGGTATTTCCGTACTCCCACAGCAGTTGTGAGCAACCCAAGCGATGAAGGATTTTGTTGAGCCATCGCATTCGATATCCAACAAATAAGCTCGAATAAAAAATTCCTCTGAGTAGCCAAGGGCAATTGGAAGCGTTTCAATCAACCCTTGTTTGATGCATACTTTCGCACCTTTAGTGGCAATTTCCAGTAAATCATCAGCAGGCTTTTCAATCGCCAGAATCTGAGCATCAGCCCAAGCGATGAGGTTCTGCTCAGACACCAACCCAATACTCCAAAGGGTGAGTGCGATGCTCCGTAGGAGCCGCTACGCGATCGCTAAAGGACTTGGATTTTCCAGTGACATACTCCTCACATCTTCCACCCAAAAAATGGTGAGATTAAATACTCAGCATAAAGCTAAAAGTATTAATTTATCGTTAAAAGCAAACAAAAATACTGTAGCTATATCGCCCAGATTTTCGATTTTGCTGTATGTATACGTAAATGTGCAAGATATTAAGTTAACCTAAATTAGGATTTATTAGCTCAAATGTTCCCAAAACTAAGATGGCGATCGCGTAGCGGCTCCCCGGTCGCATCGCTGCTTTTCATATTTCCCTTGGTGGTGTTTGGAATTTATCTGCTGCAACCGGCTACCCCCGCACCTTGTGGAAGCCTGAAAAAATTTGGCGCGATCGAGCAAGAAGGACGCTGCATCATAAATCGTAACGTTACCCTGGAAGGCAATCTCAAACGACTGCCCAATCAACTAACCGTCAAAGGCAACCTAACTATTAGCGGTACGTACATTGAAGAACTGCCCAATGCAATGGTGGTTGACGGAAACCTTTTCTTGTACAAAACTAGCATTGCCAAGCTTCCCCCAGATTTGCAGGTTCAAGGAAGTTTCGATCAATATAGTGGATTTGGTTCTCCAGGGGTTAAATGCAGTGCAATCCCTAAAACTGCTTTTATCAAAGGGAATCGCAACTGTCACTAATTGCGATCGCAATAGACTACAAATCAAATCTGCTAACTGTATGTCGCCACTCAGCAGACTTTGCCACACTAATTCACTAATTGGATTCATCAATTTAGTCCAATTTTAAAGAACAATGTTACAATCCTGGCGAATCAAAACCAGGAAATCAATCGTGCCTAAACAATTTTCTAATCTCAAGTGGTTGAGATTTAATCCTACCTCTTTCACCCTGTTTGCGATTCTATTTGCAATAGTTGTGATAATTGCCCTCTTCTTCCGAGATGATTGGATTAGACCGTTACTGGGCGACGTTTTAATTGTCATGGTGATTGCTTACTTTGTTCATGCTTTTATTGCAATTCCACTACGGAAGGTTACTATTGGAACTCTTATCTTTGCCTACTTGATTGAGTTGCTTCAGTTTCTTAATCTCATTGATATTTTAGGCTGGCGAAACTCCCATCTAGCTCATTTAACAATTGGATCTACTTTCGACTGGCGAGATTTGGTTGCTTATACGCTGGGGATTGCGATCGTTTTCCTCACTGCGAATCGTTTGAAGTCATAAACTACTACTATTTTCCTCTTTATCGAGTATTCATCATTGCTTTAATATGGCGTAAACGCCCCAGATTTCAACGATTTAGGCATTGCTTCCTTCTGGTTTGACTACCAAAAAACTGTGACTATTATCAGAATTATATTTGATGATAGCTAATATCTTCAACTTGGTTTTCTGGATTTTTTATATATTTTCACGAAAATTTTCTATATGAATACTCAAAAGAATATCAATATTTTTCCTATAAATCGTCTCACTTTCTACATATACATACTATCTATATTCGGTTTTATATCCTTGATTTCCTTGATTTGGTTATCGGGAAATACTAAATATTCACTCAGAGGAGGAGCATTTAGTAGTTTTTTCTTGACGATTTTAGTCCTAATTATTTCTATTACAGCAGTTATCCTAATTTTTAAATCAAATTTGTCTCGGTGGTTAAAATTCGTATTGTCTATACCTCAATTCTTGGGGATAATGCCCTTAACTTTATTTATTTTTCAATTGTTTGTAGTAATTTTTATTTTTGGAGCAGGATGTAGAACTGACTTTGTTTCTCCTAGTGGGAAAAAATCTATCGCAATTGACGAGACATGTTATATGGACTGTCATCATGCTGTTTTTAGACATTATTGGATACTGGAAAAAGAAATCGGCTCAATTTCCAATAATTCCACGAGAAGATGCAAAACAGAGGATGATTTCCAAGTAATTTGGAATTCTGATGAAACTGCAATTAGATTGAAAGAAAATAATCATTATCCTCAATCTGAAGAAAGTTTATTAATAGATTGACTGGAATTGCAAGAGGGAGCAATGCTATTTGACATCGAAAATTTTCTAGGAAGTCATAAACTAGTACAGGTCGGCGGAAATAAACAGACCATATTAGTGGGAAGATAAAGAATCAGGATAAAACCCGTTTTGAGGCGCGGCGCAAGGAATCAGGGTGTGGCTAGATTAACTC
>NZ_JACJQW010000078.1:0-13454 GCF_014696905.1 Nostoc sp. FACHB-190 | reverse complement strand
CTCCAGTTTATCGACTACTTTAATCAAACAATGGCTAAACCTTTTCAGTGGACTTATAAGGGCAAAGTTTTGGCTCTTTAATGGTCTGCTTATTTCCGCCTTGCTGTACTAGTATTATTTTCCTCTTTATCGAGTATTCATCATTGCTTTGAGATGGCGTAAACGTCCCAGATTTAAACGATTTAGGCATTGCTTACTTCTGGTTTGACTACCAAAAAACCGTGACTCAAACTTGCAATACTGAGTTTGATAACGCTCCCAAAGAGCTTGAGTTTTATCTTGTCCAGATGTAACTGGGGCTTGCTGCTGCTCGTCTTCTGAATCATATACAGCTATCCCCTTTAGATCCGCAATGCGATCGTTATTTAGCCGAGCTAAACAGCGATGATAGAGCATCGGTGCCATAGAATTTTCTTTAAAAGGTTCAACCAACTCAGTACAATGTGCTTCACGATAGTCTTGCCAGTATTTCTGTGCGATCATAAATGTTTGCTGATACTGCTTCGATAGTCTTGTTGCCCAATCGCCATAAATGCTTGATTGCAAAAGCTGAGTTGTTTTCGACCAATAGACCGCGCATTGATTTAACCCAAACTGTGTCTTATCCACACAATTTAGCTCTGGAATTCCAGGTAGCACAAAACTATTGAAGAGATCCAAGCCACGAGTAGGTGCTGCCAAAAGGTCTTCTAGTTGCTGAAGTCGAGCCTCTCTGAGAAGCTGATGACATTCCGCCAATCTCAGGGGGTTAAAAACGAATAGAGCTTTTTCGATCTGGCAATACTGAGTTTGATATTGCTCCCAGTGACGTTGCACCGATGAATTTCTCAATTTGAGTCGATCGAGTAAGGATTCAAATCGAGGATCGCGAGATTGGAGGGTTATAACCTCACCACCTCTTTGCAATTCTAGAATGCGATCGTTATTTAATCGCGCTAAACAGATAGATGTTGCAATTGGAAAATCTGGCGTATTGCGTAAGCGTTGAGTTAACTGTTGGCAGTGTTGTATTTGAAACTGTTGCCAGGATTGATCTGCGATCGCCAGTTGATGTTGAAGGGGTGGAATAAGTTGGGACTCCACATCTTGATAAACCAATGATTTGAGCAAATGGGTTACTTCTGCCCAACGCTTTGCACAGCGATATTCACCCGCTTCAACCTGTCGAACACAGTCCGGTTGCAAAACCCCAGCAAATCCTAATATCACGGTTGGATAAGGTAGAGGAGTCTGTGGCTTGGCATCTGACGCAGGGATAGCTTTGCTCGGTTCCACACCAAGCTGAGTTGCAAATAAAATGACACTCGCAAATATCGCAATCTTAAATTTCATCATTTTCCATAATTAACAATCCTCAGTAGCCTTCAACCACTATCCCTGGCATTTAAATTGTATGAGCTTAATCTCCAATCGTGACATAATACCAATAGGAATTGATTGCACGTTCTACCCTTAATCGATATCCTAAAAATAAATTTTGATCGGGAAGTTTAGCCTGTTCACTATACACAAATCCCTGTGCCCCCCCAAAGACCCTAGCTGTAAAGAACAAAATGTATAATCCATTCTGTCCCCGTTGTGTTTGAATTTCTTTGCTTATTGAAGTGTGATGGTAAGCTGGCGGTAAAGTAGCAATATTGTTCATACCTCCACCAATTTGATTTGACTGCACCAACGTAATTACTTGTTGCCGACTTGCCAAATTTTGATAAAAATTCGCCGTTAGCCAAAACTGTTCAAACGGGACGATAATCCCAATTACCAATCCTAAGAACTGTAGTAACAGTGGAAAAGAACGTCGCCACCGTTGATTTAGAAAAGAGCCTTTCTGAATGGCACGCACCCAAAAGGAAATCGCCCAAATTAACCCAATCAATACTGCGATCGCACCTGAGATCCAAAGCAATGGTAAGAAAAACCATGTCAGCCAATCTAACCAAACAAAGTGCAATAATCGTATTAACCACAGTCCTAAGCTAACGCAAATAATGTAGCGGGCAATCCCTGACTGCCAAACTGAGCGTTTTTTCATAGCCAGCCCTGTGAACGGTTCACTCCATAAGTAATATGCAATCCAGTATAAAAAATATAGTGACTTTGTTGATTCTGAATTGAACTCAGTATATTCTCGTAAATATTAGAAGTGAACTTATAGTTAAATTGAAGTTTGAAATATGAGGCGTATTATTTGAGCCAGTTCATAGGGGAGTAGTAACAGAATAATGGAAGAAATAGAATACCCTGACTGGACAATTGATCGGCGATGCGTGTTACAGAAACTGGAAAATATCGCTAAGGATTACATTCATTACTTTACATATCAAGCAAGAGACTATCAACCAATGGTGGTGATTTGGTCGCGTGATGAATTGCTAAAAGGATTAGATGCCCTTCATTTACTCAATTGTGAGATCGATAGACTTATTTTTGAGCGGATTTCTCAAAATTATCCTCATCTGAGTCAATGTGTTCATGCTGCTGAATGCTTGTGGTATACCAATCCGGAGATTTCAATCCAGGAAAGCGATGTGAGTTTGGATTGGATGATGTTTAGTTTGTTTGTGCTAATTGATGATGAAATTCGCGAATGCTGTCTAGAAATAGTCAGAGCCGCAAAACTAAACCAACCTCGGACATTACTTGCAACAGTACAGGGACAACAATACCGTCTAATTACCGATTGGGATAATGAGCAAATTAAGCTGATGACAGCAGTTCCACTAAATGTCGATCGCAATCCATTTATGCGTGAAAGAACGGCTAAAAATGAATATGCACCAACCTACTTGGAGTTAGTGACCATGGCATCTTGCGACAGTTTGCCGATGAATTGCGATCTAGTAATAGACTGGGGTGCGCTGGGGTTGCTAGAGGAACTGGAAGCCCTCAGCACCGATCCTTCATTGCCCACTGCTGAATATCTCAAATATTGCCTAAAAATATATTATTCGCTCAATTGAGACGGTTAAATGGATGATGAGAAAAATTACGGTAGAATTTTTGGGTGATTCTGAAATTGAAATAGCCTGCTATGGTGCAGATTCTGACTGGGTTTGTCGATTAACCGATCCCCTCACTCAGCCAAAGGGTTCTGTATCCGATGCATTTGCGCCATTTCCAGACTTGGGATTTCTTTGGTTTCGAGAGGTTGGCGATCGCGCGTGGGTCGTTTCTGGTATGGTAAATCGCTCTGTCTTTCAAGATGAAGCCTGGTTAGATGATTTGCTTTACCGCATTAGTAACGAAATATACCTGCGGGATTACTCGCCAGCAAGGCGAATTGAGTTTGTGAGCGTTGATGTAACAGCCATGTTTGATGGTGAGCGGGGAAGGGATAGATTCCCAGGAGGAGAAGTGGAGAAAATGTGGCAGAGAAAGTGGCAGGGTCAACAAGCAATTACCCCTTTAGAAAACGACAAAGAAACCACCGGTAACTCGTGATAAAAAGAGCGAACTGATGGAATACCCAGGCTGGAAAATCTATCAGCGATTGTTAATTGATGATTACCCCCTCGTCGTCTTGGCAAAAGATAACGAATTGCGCTTTACATCTGAAGGATATTACCAAAACATCATCGAATTTTTATTACCCTTGGCAGAACCAGGTGAGGATTTTGTCTTTGAGTCCGGTTCAACGCGAGTTGAGAGCATCCATAATCAATTACATCAGGCGTTTGTAAGTGGGCAGGAATTCGGTAATGGAGCTATTTATTTCCGGCTTAGGTCAATTTTTGAATATGATGTGGCGACCGCAGAATCAGAATTCCAGCAAGAAATCGAGCGATATCAGCAACGAACAGGATATCCACCCACTGAACCTTTCTGGTATGTAAGTCCAAACTTTGCAGGTTGGGATGGTTGCGGTCACTATATCCCGCAAAGTACCATTAACAAAATAATTCAAGTCACTCAACAGATTAAAGCAGGGGAGTTAAACTTTCCTTTAAGTGTACAGCTTTTTTGACATACTCACCTGCCTGAAGGCGAGGTGATTCTTGACGCTTCGTTGACAGATGCTAACTGTTGCTAGTCTTACTCCGTCTCTGCGTCCGTTTAGAGTCGTGGCAATGCCCTATCCCGACTTTATTTATATTTTTAGCTGCATTCTCATCTCGGTCGTGTTCAGTTCCACAATTTAAGCATTGAACCGACCGAACCTTTAAATCAAGTTTCCCCCATTTGTAGCCACAATCAGAACAAACTTGGCTTGTTGGTTCCCATCGACTTATAACGTGGAAATCTCGATTAAGTTTCTCAGACTTGCCTTCACACAAAGTTCTAAATTCTCTCCATCCTTGAAGGCTAATAGCTCTAGAAAGTTTACGGTTTTTAACCATTCCTGACACATTCAAATTTTCCAAAACAATAGCTTGATTTTCGCTAACGACTTTGGTGGATAGTTTGTGTAGAAAGTCTTTGCGAGTATCTGCTTTTTTGTTGTGCAGCTTTGCAATTTTAATTCTAGTTCTATTTCTACGCCGTGAGTCTTTTGGTTGACGTGCTAGTTTCTTTTGGAATTTGCGAATTCTCCGGTCTAACTTTGAATAATTAGGACTTTCCGCTTTCTCCCCATTGCTCATAAAAGCAAAAGTTTTTATCCCTAAATCAATACCAATGCTTTGGTTTTTAGCCATAGTCCCCGTCCTTAAGGACGGGGATTCTGGTTCAACTTCTACGACAAAGCTGAGAAAATAGCGGTTAGCACAATCCTTGATGACTGTTACAGAACTAGGTGATGATGGTAATTCTCTAGACCAAATAGGGCTAACGTTGCCAATTTTAGCCAAATAGACCTCATTACCTTTGATTGAAAAACCACCAATTCTGAACCGTGCCGATTGTTGATTGGTTTTCTTTTTAAACTTTGGGCTACCTACTTTCTTCCCTTTGCGTTTCCCTTTTAGAGAGTCGAAAAAGTTCTTATAGGCAATTCCCAAATCTGCGACAGATTGTTGCAATGGGATATTTGAGACTTCGGACAACCAAATACGTTCATCAGTCTTTTTCGCTTGGGTAATTATCAACTTTTGCAAGTCGTTATTACTTGGCAACTTCTCAGACCGCTTACAGAGAGCCAGAGCATCATTCCAAACCACACGGACGCAACCAAACAACTGAGCTAAACTCTGTTGCTGTTGGTCTGTTGGATAGAAACGATACTGATACCTAGCTTTCATGCTTGATGCTATAATTGGTCTATATGTATATTATATATTGGTCTGCATAAAATGACAACTATATTTAGAAGAGAAAGGCACAGTGTTACAGATTTAAAGATACACTTGGTCTGCGTGACGAAATATCGTAAGTCTGTGTTCACATCAGATAGTCTTAATTTGATTGAAAAGTCGTTTAAAGAAGTCGCCGAAAAGATGGACTTTCAAGTAATTGAGTTCAACGGGGAAGGAAATCACGTCCACGCACTGATTGAATATCCACCAAAACTGTCTATTTCTCAAATAGTGAATGCCTTAAAAGGTGTTTCTAGTCGTCGTTATGGGCAAGCTGGATATAAAAAACCACACAAAGAATCTTTGTGGAGTCCTAGTTATTTTGCTATTTCAGTAGGAGGTGTGCCGTTGGAAATTCTCAAGGAATATATCAAGAATCAAGAAAAGCCGTCCTAGAACGACGGGGCTTGTATCCCATTATTTTCGGTCAGAAGACGAGTGGGATTTACGGTTTGGCTGGGCTGAGGTAACTGGGTTCGTCCCTAGCGTTCTCCGAAAATTAGAAATAATCGCTGCGGATTATATGCAGTTTTTTGCCAATCAAGGGCACCTATATCAACCCAACTTAGTAGAACCCTGTCGCACAAAATTGCTTCAGGAACTTGATGCTGTCGGATTGCTCAATTGCGAAATACCTGAGAGCGTCTATTCCCAACTAATGGGCACTTATCCTAATTTGAAACGATGCGTTGATGAGGCTGAATTTCTTTGGATAGTAGGGGATATGCCAATTCAGGAATTTGATTTAAGTTTGGACTGGATGGTCTTCGATCCGCTTTATCCAGACGGTATGGATTATGCTGATTTTCGCGATACTCCAAAGGAGTCGCTACGCGAACGCGCTTTAGCCGTCTTCAGAACTGCTCAACTAGAACAACCTGATACCTTACGAATGGCAATACATGGCAATCAGTATCAACTGGTTACTGGATGGGAAGGAGGGCGAATTAAACTGCTCAACTCCATCAAGCTTATGTCCTAAATTATAGAAAATTGCTTCGCATTTTTGGCTTGTAGATGAACGTAAACGCTTTACCCATCGATCCGAGCGATCGCTATATTTTTCTGTTGGATTTGTGGGATGAACCTTGGACAGATGAGAATGCAGAAGTTATTCGATATACACTCTTTCACGATCCAGAACCTTTGATTTGTTCTTTGTGTCCTCAAATTCTCAGTTCTTGGGGCGATCGCAGCCGTGACACCCGCAATGCTTTTTTGCGCTATATTGAAGCACCATTAGATTTTCAGGTGCTAAATGAGGTACTAACGGCGAGTGGTGCGTTGGGCTTTGGAGACGATGAAATGGTAAATGCGATCGCAACTCATATTTGCAGTACCGAATACTGTGTCCCGTTAAATGTCATTGATGCCCTAAATCAATTAAATAACCCGACTCCAACCGTTCTAGATGCCTTGGAAAGGGCGACGACGATTCCCAACAGCTACTATGCGGATGAAATGATTCGCCTTACTGCCGCAGAAACCTTAAGCAAGTTGAGGGAGAAATATCGCTAACAAGTTTATGCTTTTTCATTTGTATAATCCTTTGCTGTTTGTTGAACTATAAAGCTATAAATAAGTTTTGAGAAAGTTACATTAATTTCTAAGATGTGTTTTTTGGGAGAACTCCATTAACATCACTTGACTGAATGCGCTACGACGAAGATGGATTGGAAATGCTCGACTTGGACAGCGATCGCGCCAGTTATGATGAGGCGGGTGACTGCCTGCTTCAGGACGGTTTGCCATTTACCGGGTGGGCCTTTGAAAACTATGAAGACGGTCAACTTTATACTCGAATACATTATGAAAGGGGCTACCATACTGGCTTGTTGGAAATATTCTATGAAAATGGCCAGATCATGAGCCGTCACGGGGATTACGACCATGTTGCACGTCAATCGATCATTCGGCAATGGGCGGAGAATGGGCAGATGATCTCTGAGGAGACATACCCCAGCACGACCTGTTTACCTGGTTATCGAAAGTTATGGACTGACGAAGGAAGGCTCATTTATGATTATGAATCTCCAGCGACTTACCAAGCCTTCAAGCACGGTGTTGAAACTTGGTGGTATGAGGATGGCCAGATCCAGGAGCGCAAAGTGTGGTCGTTCGGACTTTGTACGGAGCATCTGCAATGGGGACTGGATGGGAAAGTTCTGATGGAAGAATACCTGAGCGAAGGCAGCCCAGAATATCAACTCATACATATACGGAAAGAAAAAGAAGCGGAAATGGTAAAGAAATACGGTGAATTACCCGTCTGGAATAGCTGCTGAGGGCTTTTATTTGGTCATAAATTCCAACTATTGGTCTATCAACCTTGAATTGATGTATTTCTATGAAAATTTCCATTTGGTTCTTTGGCTTACTATTGCCTTGGTACTGCTTTTTGCTATATCGATCGCGTTCTGCATATGTTTTACATCCGTGGGAATCAAAGGCACTTATTTGGGTAAATATTTTACTGCTATCGCTGTTTGGCATAGCATTGGGGCAACCTTACGCTTCATCAGGGCTACCAATGGACAATCATGGGCGGATTGTCGGGATGGCGCGATTAATCTGGAATCCAATGCTGGGAATCTATGCTCATAGTGCTTTTGTGTTATTCCCCTATAGCTGGATGGTTTGGGTACAGCAGCGACGGTTGCATTTTCCGATGTTGTTAGTACAGGTTGCATTTGCGATCGCAGTTTCCCATTGGCAAAGTTTAGTCTTACCGAATGCCTGTGATTACGAAATTCCAGATGTAAAAGCGATGTACTTGTGTGGTTAACCTCAAACCAGCTAATTGCCCTCTGAATCGATCAGGACTTACACAACTGGCACAAATAGCGGCTGGGGCGTAGTCCCGCCACGCGGCAATTAAAATCAAACCAAATACATAGAAATATTTGGGCATTTCAGTTGTTGAATTAAATATAAGACAAGCAAGTTATGTTTGATTTGATAAATGGTTTGACCAGTTTGATAAGCTAAACTCTTTAACCTAACCCAAACTAACATTGCACAAGCAATATGATTTCTTTGGAGTCTAGCTTTCCGACATTGACAAGATTCAATGCCAGTTAATTGTTTAATCTCCCTGTGAAACTCCTCGATTTTCCAACGAATCTTACACACCTCTTGTACAACATCCGTGGAACTTTGAGATAAATCGTTAGTGGCAATATAATCCGTTCTGTTGGTAGAAACAGTAACCCGGAAAAGTTTCACTTTTTTATGAGCTGGGAACGCTTTAATTTTGATTATTTTACCACAGTCTAATTCGTCTTTGCTCCAATCTAATAATTCAATCCGTTTATATTTCTCTTGTCCAAATGTATCATCAACTAACCGATTATTTTTTAAAGGACAATAATAAATTTTCTCTAGACTATCAATATAAAGCATTAAACTATGTACGGCATACCATGTGTCCATCAAAACAGTATCAAATGGTAAAAGCTTATGATATACAAGGTTTTGCAGCATGTCTTTCACATGGTCTATCTTGGTTTTACCATCGACATCAGGATTAAAAATGCGGTAATCGATTACCCAAAATTTTTGAACAGTAGGGTTGACATACACGCAGCTAACTACACCAATTCCTTTGAGGACACCATGCTCATTACCACTATATTGTTTTCTGACTATTTCTATTTCTTCAGAATACCTTTTATCTAAAACGCTATCATCAAATATTATGTAACCATTCGCATCATGCTCAACTACTTCTTTCACGTTATCCCATAGTAACCGAGGTGTTAACTTTTCGGTTTTCAAATAATAGTTAATTGCATCATGGCTAATAGTCTCTAAATGCTCTGCCAAATTGGTAATTGTATAATTAATTTGACTACTTAATAAGTATTGACAGTAATTAATTTTTGTAAATCTCATTACCCTAAGCAACATTTATCTAATACAATCTCTATCTATTTAATCATGAATATTTCATGCTTTGTTTCCTTTTGCAGCGACTTTTTATGCTTAGACAAAGCTTTCGGAATCCCAGCTAATCAATACAATAGTACTATGAACTAGTGATCGCCCCGTGCTAGTTGCGGTACTTGTAATAGTACACAAATACTATAGTTTAGCGATCGCCTGTGCCAGTTGCGTAAGTCCTGTAGAAGTAAGGTTTGACATTTACCAGTGTGCAATTCAATGGCTCAAATATTTGAAGGCTCAACCAAAGTAGATAATTATACTCATGTTGCTCAACTAGCTCAAGTTCAAGCAGCAAGCAGCTTGGTAGTACACAAGCAAAAGCAGACAATTGCTTTGTTTTACTTCAATGGTAGAGTTTATGCAATTGACAACCGTTGCCCTCACATGGGTTTTCCGTTGAAAGGCAGTACTTGCAAAGATGGGATTGTTACCTGCCCCTGGCATTATGCTCGTTTTGACCTCGCAAGCGGTGGAACGTTTGACTCCTGGGCAGATGATGTTCCTTGTTTTCCTGTAGAAATTCGTAATGGGGAAGTGTGGGTAAATTTAGCACCAACTGTTGATCTTGATTCCCACCACCGCCAACGTTTGCAAGATGGTTTAGAGCAAAACATTTCCCTAGTCATAGCCAAATCAACGATTGCACTGTTAAACATGTCAGCCAATCCGGCCGAACCATTTCTCATAGGGCTGAAATTTGGTACTCGTTATAACAAAGCAGGTTGGAGTACAGGTTTGACAATCCATACTTGCATGATGAATCTACTACCTTATTTAGATGCTCAGGATAAAGCCTGTGCTTTATTTCACGGATTGTCAGCAGTAGCAAATGATAGTGCTGGTGCGCCACCAGAATTTGTTGTTCACCCATTACCCAACTCGACAGTTGATTTTGCAACTCTCAAAAGCTGGTTTCGACAATTTATTCAGGTGCGAGATACTGAGGCAGCACAAAGGTGTTTAGTATCTGCGCTCGCTTGTGGCGCAAACAGGGAGCAAATTGCAGATATGCTGTTTTGTGCCGCGACGGATCACCGTTATCTTGATGTTGGGCATACGTTAGATTTCATCAACAAAGCATTAGAGGCACTTGATGCAGTAGATTGGCAAGCAGCCGAATCGATTTTGCCTAGCCTAATTCCGGGTTTAGCGAATGCCGATAGGATGGAAGAATCTAATTCTTGGCGTTACCCTGTCGATTTGGTGGCAATCTGTGACTTAGCTTTTGAGCAATTACCTACTGTATTAAGTCAAGGAAAACCTCGGCAAGAAACTTGGTCAAACGGGGATGAATTAGTCTCAATTTTATTGGGTGAAGATCCGCAAGCGATCGCTGATTCACTCCTGGATGCACTGCAATCAGGTTGTACACCAGAACAATTAGCCAGCATCGTCACTTATGCCGCAGCATTGCGAGTGGCTCGTTTCAATACCAATAATGACTTTGGAGATTGGAACTCGGCCCATCATCCATTTACGTTTGCTAATGCCGTACATCAAGCATTACGAAGAGTGCCAACAGTTGAACTACTCAAAGCAGTGTTTGATGCGGCGATGAGTGTCTATCTCAATCGGTTTTTGAATGTACCACCAGCACGACTGCCCCAAGCAAAAGACACTGTAGAAAATCCTGAAGAATTATTAATTCAACTACCAGATTTATTAAACCGTCAACAACAAGTAAACCAAACAGGGCAATTAGTAACTACTTATTTATATAGTGGTGGTAGCCCTGAAAAATTGATGGCAGTACTCTTGAAAATGATGCTGCGGGAAAACCGTGATTTTCATGTTATCCAAGAAATAGAAGCTGCTTTTCGTCAGTATTCTCTGCTGGGGAACACTGAGGCAGGGATTCATATATTAGTTGCTGCATCACGATATTTAGCTGCACATTCCCCCACTATGCGCTCCCAAGAACAAACTTATCAAATTGCCCATCGCTTACATCAAGGCGATCGCTTATTTGAGGAAGAAGGTTAAATAAAGAAAAGCTAAAAGTTAAACTATTAACAAAAAAGTGCTTTCACTTAAAAAAGCACTTTTTTGTTAGAAATTACTTCACCTCAATAGTTTAAACATCACAGTTGTGAGCAAGCATCAAATTAATGAATTTAACCTTCTAGAACTATCTTGAGTGGTTGATTAGGTTGGCGGAAATTGTGTTTGCAATAAAACTTCTATAGCTTTTTGCTTTTGTGGGTCTGCGCCTTGAGCATATTCTAGGGGGAATGGAATATTAATATCTGGGGTGACACCCTTGCCTTCTAGCCTTTGATTACCATTTACAAATACATTTGTAACTGCAATATAAAGCAGACTACCATCGCGCATAAAATAAGGACGACCTGCGAGTACTGCTCCTGCTGTTGGAGTTCCAATCACGGAGCCGATATGATTTTGTTGAAACCCAAATGCCAGAATTTCTTTACTACTACGGCTGCCCTCATTCACCAACATAACTACAGGTTTTTTCCATTGATAGTTATAGGTATAACGACGTTGATTTCGGGGAATGCTTGTAATGCTGAGATTGTGTTTGGCAGTAAAAATGTTGAGATAACTAACATCTCCGCCACCCCATCCATCTCTGATATCCAAAATTAGACAGTCAGCATCTTTTAAATGACCATAAATTAGTTCATCTTGAAGTTGTTGCCCGTAAGGATCTGCTGCGTTTGACCAAATATGGACATAACCAATTTTTTTACCACTTTGCTCAATTAACTCGGTGCTTGCTGTTTGAGCTTGTAAGAACATCGTACTAGCATCAAAAACTTTTGGTATAACAGCTATTTCTTGCTGGCTGCTTGATTCGGGTGAACGCTGGATTAATACTTTGACAGTTTGTCCTGCTTTAGCAGCAAAAGAATTTATGGACTGGTATGGAGAACCATCAACACCTAAAATTTGGTCTCCTGGCTTGAAACCAGCTTTTGCCGCCGGGCTGTCATCAATAATAGAACTAACAAATCTTCTGCCATTGATATCTTTGGTAAACAAGCCGATATCAGTATATTCAACTTTACCTTTTGGAAAAAACTGTTTTAATTGCTTTTTAAGTTCTGGGCTGCCTGGTACAAAAATCCCTAAAAGCTGATAGTAAGCAGGCTCATCTTGAGTGTATAGCCGAGTATGAGAAGATTTCAGTTGAGCCAACATTTGATTAAGGACAACAGCAACATCTTTTTTTGACTTAGCTTTGCTTATTTGAGGTTGATATTGTTTTTTAATAGCTTGCCAATCTACTCCATTAAATTTTGGATCATAAAAGTTATCGTTGACTGTTCGCCAAACTTGTTCAAAAAGTTGAGTTTCTGATGAGGCTAGTATTGGTAAAAGTGGAGAAATCAACCATATTAAAAGCAAAACAGAAATACTTATTAGCGATATTCTAATTAAGTGCTTAAAATAAAAAGGTCGAAATATTTTCATTTTTACTTTTTTGAATTGATAGGTTTATAACAAATTATGAAATTCCTAATTTGTTTATTTCAATTAAACTAATCAAACAGAGTTATTTCCATCATTCATACTGAAAAATGGATAGTATTTTTGTGTAAACGTTGCTGCTAATTTTATTTATAGTTGGCATAGTAAATGATTTCTTGATAAATGCTATCTCGCCAACCAATATAGATTCATCTTGGTCAATCTGTATTTAAGGAACTTGCATTCCGCGTTGCACAGCCGGACGTTGCTGCACTATGTTCACCCAGCGTTGGAGATGAGGGTAATTATCCAGTGATAAACCTTGAAACTCATAAATTGCTACCCAAGGATAAGTTGCTACATCAGCAATAGAATAGTCACCACAGATAAATTCATTATCTTGCAGTTGTTTATCTAGAACACCATAAATCCGTAAAGTTTCTTTTTCGTAACGTTCGATGGCATAAGGAATCTTTTCGGGTGCAAATCGTTTAAAGTGGTTAAGTTGCCCAAACATTGGCCCTACTCCTCCCATTTGAAACATCAGCCATTCTAGAACTTGAAAATAGCTTTTTTGATCAGTTGGTAAGAGTTTGCCTGTTTTTTGGGCTAGATAAATCAGAATTGCACCCGATTCAAAAACTGTAATTCCAGTCTCTTGGTCAACAATAGCAGGAATTTTACTATTAGGATTGATGGCAACATATTCAGGAGTAAATTGCTGTTGTTTAGTCAATACCTTCGCCAAAATAAGAGGATGAAGAGAGAGGGCTGATGTAGTAGAGTTATTGTCTTCCCAAACGACAACTCAAAAGCCACAACAAGCCCATGCCCGATATCTTATCA
>NZ_JACJQW010000077.1:0-14673 GCF_014696905.1 Nostoc sp. FACHB-190 | reverse complement strand
TGCAGTTTCATTTGCAAATAATGTCGTTTTGAGCAGAACCTTATTTGCAAATAATGTGGTTTCAAAATCGCCTTGTTTGCAGTTTTAGCCCTGGATGTTTGCAGTTCGCTACAACTATTGGAGTCAAAAGTTCCAAGATAGTTAGTAGTATAATCTATGTCTCTAATTGTCCCTTGCAAATTTAAAGAAAAGCTTGACGAATTCAAAAATCCAGTCTGTATTCCTTGGTTTTTAGTCTCACCATCTAAAAATCCAGAGAGAAAAAATAAATCTTGAGATGGCGCTTGTGTTGCAACTAATTGTAACTTTTGTGTTGGGGTAAGTTCAAATGCTTGTGCGGCAGTAGGTTTGATTAGAACTAATCCTGTTAATGCTAAAGTCGTTATTGCAATTTTTTTCATGTGTTTTTCCTAATTTATGAAGCTAAGTATAATTTTTCTGTTTTTTTATAAAGATCCCAGAAATTAGTTTTTACTAAATCTTTATTTTTTTTTTAAATTAATTTTAAAAACATAAAAATATACCATTGAAAATAATTTTTATATGAAGTTAGAGCGTAAGTATAAAATTTGAAGCAAATATAGCGTTAATCCCTACTACGGCAAATAAAGACCGCTACTATCGCCCTTGCTTGGCGTGAGTAAGCTGCGGCTAATGGTATGCAAAGATGAATGCCCCAAAGTCTGCTGCACCAGTTGCACCGATGCGCGACTGTCTAAACTATGGCGGGCGTGAGAATGCCGTAACCAGTCAGGGCTAACTTATCCGCTTTAATTTATTCATTAATTGCTCTTGCTCTCACCTCAACCCCACACAAGACGAATAGAGTTGTATTTAGCTTCCTATCTCACCATTTCCCTCATGTTTACACTTGTAGAAAATTTAACCTTACTTGTCTAACTAACTCACTGATAAACCTGTTTTACGCTTCCTTGGACTCTAATACTTGAAACTTTTTCAAAAAAAGCTTTTGGAGCATTTTTACACTCTTTAGCCTCTAAAAATAAATTTCTGTAAAATCTAAATCTACTTTCTCTTTTTTTTGATGATTGTAAAAAAGTTCCTCCTTTTACCTTCTCTGCTCCATGCTGTTCTATATACTTCATAACAAAGAAGTCTTCATACACTTCTGCCTCTATCAATTTATTTGTTTCTGTCACAAATACTTCAATCAAATTTCTGACAGGATTTAGCTTAGTAAAGCTGGCTCCTTGCCCCTGTCTATGTTCTTCGAGCCTACGCTCTACATTAATAGATTGACCGATATAGTAACAATCATTTTCAAGCTGAAGAACATATATACTGATATTTTGGTTATATACTATTTCTCTTTTTTTCATTAAAATTTGGCATGACAAAACGGTTGCATCTTATTAAAAAAAATATTCTATTGCCAATAAAAGCTAGAAGCAAGAGGTATCTTTAATCTGTGCATCTGAAGAGAGCAAGTGCGGTGTCAGCTGTTGTCTACAGTTGATATCACACAGCGATAGCAACAATTTATCAACCAAGGGTAGACAAATTGGCAACAAAAGGCGCGAAACCATAACACCATGACCCCCGGTGCTAGATAATGTTGTGTGGTATTGGAAAGAACCACTCTAAATACCAAGCATCCTGATTAATCAGGGGTCAAATCGTTGTAGGCTGTGGATCGCAGGGTTTACAGTCTGCTAATGAAAATCAATCGGCACGGACGCGTTAAGGTTCTCACACAAGAAGAAATACAACTAATCTTCAGTCATGGTTGGTTCTGCTTCACTGCAATATCTCAATTATTTTCACTATGACTTCTTCTAGTTTTTCTGGTTTGAGTTGACCTGCTTTGTAGAGAATGATTGATTCATCAGCTGTGAACAAGCGTGATGGTCGTATATTACTAATTTGATTAAGTCCACCTGTGCTAAAGTCGCTATTGTCAATGCTAATAGCATATTCATCGCTCACAGCTTGACTAGTAATTTGACAGAGAATCAGGTCATTCCCTCGAAGATTAGCAACAACTAAAGCAGGTCTACGTTTAGCTTGGGTCAAGTCAGAGAAAGGGAACGGGACAATAACAACATCTCCTTTTACAAATCCTGCCATGCTGCCTCTTCTTCAGGTTTGAGCCAATCTTTTTGTAGTGAAGATTCACTTAAGAGTGTTATTTCTAATTTCTCTTGTTGGTGCTTATTCTGCAAAAATTGCAGAAAATCTAACACTTCTTGTAAAAGAGGTTCTGGTACTTTTTCAATTTCTTGTAGCAGTTGTTCTTTGATTGTCATGATAGGTGGCTCAATTATAAGTTGTAGTGAGGAACTGCAATATCTATATTGAACAGCACATCCACACTACTTGGGGTTTATCGTTGGCAAGTTTAGTCTGGAGAATTATACTTTAACTAAAATACAATTTTACTTTTGTACAAAAGTAAAATTGAACTATAGCACAATTCTACAAAAGTAAATTAGTATATTGGTCACATTGTACTTTAGTAATTTTATGTAATTGTTCTATGCCTTATCCGCCAACAGTCGTATCCTTGGGCTTGGCTGGGGGTCAGGGAAAGTCTACGGTAGCCTTGATGCTGGGGAGGTATCTGGGTCGCTTAGGGATTCCCGTTTTGTTTGTAGATTGCGACCCTCAATCTAGCTTGACCAGTTTCTTAGGGGTACAGGTGCAGCCTGATACCCCAACCTTATTGGAAGTTCTGACACAACCAGAAGAGAAAACAAAAATTATCGATGCCATTGCGTCTGTACCAGACGTTAAACTGGGCGACCGCATCATTAACAATAGCAACCTGTTCTTAATTCCTTCAGATGATGGCTTGGAGAGTGCTAACTATAAATTGGCCTCCAGTGGCTTAAGTCTGTTTATTCTCAGGAATCGTCTGCAACCAATTGTGAGTAATTTTGGTGTGGCAATTGTAGACCCACCCCCAGAACGTTCACATTTAGCCCAGACTTCCTTGGGTGCTGGTGACAGGTGGGTGATTCCAGCAGAGTCAAACGTCAAGGGAGTGCAATCGCTGTTGCGGACTATGGAATTAATTAAAGAATTTAAACCAGCCCTACCTTACGGTGAACTACTAGGTGTAGTGCCGTTTCGCGCACGCTGGACAGGTTTGCATCCCACAAACGCTACTAAAACCAGCATCGATACCATGCAGCAGTTAGTGGGGGATGAGTTGATGTTGCCGCATATTTTGGAATCGGATGTATTTAAAAATGCCATCAACCAACGGGTTGCACCAACAGACTTGGGCCAGCCAAATCTGGAATATGCGATTCATGTCTTAGCTCAACGACTCAAGCCAGCTTTGCCAGAAGAATATGCCAAATTAATTCCAAGTGAATCAGCGTAAGAAATTTTACTATTAGGTGAAAACATGAATATCCTAGATGAAATCAGAAATAGAGCGGTTGCACCAACAGTTGCACCACGAGAAGATGTGTTAGCTCCACAACAGCAAGATTCACCAAAAAGCGATGTTGATGTAACCTCGACTGCTGATAGCTCCGTAAGGGAACTCACAAAATTGGAAGAACAACTAGCGAACTTCCCAGAAATTGCGCCTAGAGTACCTGTCCGTTTGGAAACTGCAATCAAGCAAGAACTCGATGAACTATGCAACTCTGAAAAAATCACAGTTGAAACGCTCCTGGAAGCTTTTTATGTTACTTGCAAAGAAAAAGATTCAGTTATGAAACAAGTAATAAAAGAAGCCAAAAAACGGCTCAAGAGTCGCAAAGAAGCCGGGAATATTCGCTCTAGCATCACTCGTTTAGCTAACTTAGCCAAGAAATTGAAGTAGCAATTAGACCAAGGTACGAACACAGACACAAATCCTTACCCAGAGTGAGTTATACCCAAAATAGATGTAGAGAAATGGTGTTCTCAGTTCGTATAACGGCTAGAAGGTGTACAAGAAAGCACATTTGCGAGAGGATCTATTACAAAGCACCTACTTTACAGTCCCGTGGAAGCGATCGCATCCAATTTTAATCCAGAGTCGCTGGCGTTAACCGAACCAGTACCACTAACTATGCACCCGGCTGAAGTTTATCTCAACAGTCTTGGGTCAGGTTCAAGGCGGACGATGCGAGAGGCCCTAAATGCGATCGCCCAACTGCTAACCATTGGTACTTGTGATGCAAGTACCTTGGATTGGTCAAAGTTGCGTTACCAGCACACTGCTGCGGTGAGGTCAGTGCTGATGGAAAAATACAGCCCAGCAATGGCTAATAAAATGTTGTGTGCATTGCGGCGAACGCTTAAGGAAGCTTGGCGGTTAGGGTTGATGTCCACAGATGAGTATGGACGAGCAGCTGATATTGAGTCGGTACGGGGACAGAGTTTATTGAAGGGGCGCGAACTTGATACCGAAGAAATTGCTGCGCTGTGGTCAGATTGTATTCAAGATGACTCAACATTGGGTCGCAGAGATGCGGCACTGCTGGCAGTTTTGACGGTAGGGTTACGCCGCAGTGAGGTTACTTTTCTTGATTTGAGCGATTTTAAGCCGCGTACTCGGTCATTAACAATACGTGAAGCGAAGGGACGGAAGGAACGCATTGTCTATTTACCCGAAGCTGGTGTGCAAGCTGTTACTGATTGGTTGTTGATTCGAGGTAAAGAATCAGGGCCGCTTTTTTATCCTTTAAATAAGGCAAATAAAATCATACCGAGACGGATGAGTGAGCAGGGGGTCTTACGGGCATTGCGGCGACGGGGGGAAAAAGCAGATGTGGATGCGTTTACACCTCATGATTTTAGAAGAACTTTTATCGGTAATCTATTGGATGCTGGTGCAGATATTGTCACGGTAGCGAAACTTGCAGGTCATGCGTCGCCAAGTACCACAAGTAAGTATGATCGGCGTGGGGAAGTAGCGAAGAAACGAGCGATTGATTTGCTGAACATACCTTACGAAAAACGCAAAAATACCTGAATAACACCAGACATTACAGCATCAAGATGTTCAGTTTGGTCTATTACATTTACTTTGGTTGAACTAACTTTGTTAATAATTTAGCAGGTACACTTTGCGAAGTACCCCAGGTTAATAATGGTTGCTCTCTTACATTAGAATGCAGTGAGAGTGTCATCAGATCACAAATCAAGTTCGTAATGTCTGATTCAGGATCTGCCCCCAATTCTGGAAGACTTAGATAAGTTGCTATTCCTAACTCTAACAACCAACTGTTGAGGAATCTGTTTTTTTTAGTCAAGATAGTAAAAAGTTCTATGCAATCTAGATTGTTTTTTATTCGCTTTTCGATCACTTCAATATCTTCTACCATAGAATTACTAGCTTGCGTAAAAATTTTATCGATATCAGCTTCACTCTCAACAATGTTAGTTCTTCTGATTTGTAGTAGACGTTCTCCTATTCCCATAGTCCAAGCAGCATGTTTAATGGGTGCCCTGGCTATCGAATAGCGCGGTAAAAAATTTGGATTAGAAGGTATGGCATGTGTTTTTATATCAGCTTTAGAGATTAAATAATTGTTTACTATATATCCTGTAGTAGATGTAGCCTTAAGCCCCAGTCCCTTGCATTTTAAAGGTATTTCAACAGCATCTTTATTCACTACCAAACAACATCTAGAACCATCTTGCTGTATATATGGCAATACAAAATGAGTAGCACAACGAGATAGGCTTGCAAAGGGCCAGCTACCAGAAATAAGCCATCCACTATTTGAGTTTTTGATGGTGGCAATATTAAAATTATTTTGATAACATAATATTAATCGACTTTTTGTTTCTTCCAGCAAATTCATAATGCTGGTATCCGATAAAAAACTAAGGACTCGTCCAACATTACCGCATAACTGAAACACAATAAAACCTAATGCTGGATCTAGTTTGGTAGCATATTTTATAAGCCACATTTCTTGAATTAAATCAAACTCTAAACCTCCATATTTTTCAGGTACAAGCGCAAGATTTATCTTCTGATCCACTAGAAATTTCATAAGTGCTTGCGTAGGTTGTTCGTTTTTTCTGCTTTCATTTAATTCTTTACGCAACCATGCCTGTGCATCAGTCATGGTTGCAAGTATTTTGCTTAGATTACATTGATTGCTGTTATTCATTAGTTAAACAATTCACTTATTGCACAAACAGACGACTATACAATTCCGGGTCAAAGACTTCACATGCTAACTTAAATTCGTCTATATTGGATTGTGTAGGAGTGCTGCTTACTAGCTCTAAACTATGTATATATGCTTTTGCAAGTTTAGGTCGATTCATTGCCCCATCAATCGTATTTAAAAAATTGTTATAGAATGTTGTTTTGCTAAGACGAGTGATGTTAGGGTTAGTTAATGGAGCATGTAATTGAATTGCATCTACTAGCTTACTGTATTGTAAAGCAAATTCGGAAAAATCTTTTGGATCAAAATTTGCATTGTTTTTTTCAAGATCCATTTGCATGAGATAGACGCGCATGGCACTTCGTAATTTCCAGTCTTTCTCATTCAAAGCCTCCAAAACAGTTGGCCCATGTTGCTTTGATTTAGAAAATTTAGCTCCCTTGTAATGGAGCATATGGTTTAACTCTATTCTTTTTATATATACATCACCTAGTGCCTTCGCTAGTATAAAGGAACCTGCACCACTGGGGATAAAATTGTCAAAACCCATAAAAAGATGCAAATCAACACTCTGCGGTTTCAATTCAACATTTTTTAAAAATTCCTGTACTATCGCATAACAGAATTGAATAAAGGTATTTCTAATAATACGTAGATCACTTGAAGACACGGTAACACCAAAATCACCCTGATAAGTCAATCGCATTAAACCCTGAGTTTTTTCAAGCCAAGATGTCAATAGGTCTAACGCTTGTATATTTACATGTATATTTTTTAAGGAATTTAGACAACTCTCACTAAGTTGAATAAAAGCGTTAGTTACACTAACGCTTGCAATATCTTTTTGCTTTATGGAATTAATAAGCTTAGAATTAATAAGCTCCTGGGGTTGCAAATAAAAGTAGCACCGAATACAGGTATTTCCTCGAACTGCTTCTCCACAATTTGGGCATTGACCTACAACTTGAGACCCAAAGCCCCATAAATTTGTGAAACGATTAAATTGGATAAATTCCTCTTTCTCAAGAAATCCAGAAAGTTTCTTGAAGTTCTGAAAACTTTCTCTGAGTGACAACTGATAAACCTGCTTGAAGCTCCCAGCCAAAGGGTTATAGAAGTTATCAAAGTTAATGTAGAGCATATTAAAGGCTTGTTGATGTTGCAGGTAAAGCTGCTGCAATTTCTCAGGGGCGATTTGTTCACACCAATTCTCGAATGCATCAATGGCTGATATAAAAATACACGACCTACCTAACACCCTATGAATGCGAGCCAAAGCATCAGCACTTAAATAAGGCCCACACATATGGCCAAGGTGCAAGGGCGCATCTGGGGTCGGTGTCATGGGGATTATAAAGCTCAATGTACTCATGGTCACTAGACTTATTAGAAATGTTAACTTTTGAAAAGAAAAATTTTATAAAAAGAATGGTTTTAAATCATAAAATCTATCTAACAGTTACCGACTTTGCAAGTGCTCTTGGTCTATCAATATTTCGATTAAGTGCTACGGCGCAATGATATGCCAGCAACTGACCTACACATAGCTGTAGACAACTATTTAGATATCTACTAACATCTGGAACTTCAATGTAATCGAGGAAAAAGCTATTATCAAAAGCGGTGACTGGAGTATGGCCAATACCTATAATGTTGCCCCCTCTTGCTTTAATTTCATGCAAGTTATCTAAGGTTGCCTCGTACAAATTGGGCTCACCTAAAAGGCTAGGTATAAATGCTACTGTATAAAATTTTTCATCAATCAAAGAAATAGTACCATGCTTAAAGAAGCCTGCTGGCATTCCTTCTGCGTGTAAATAAGAAACCTCTTTAAACTTAAGAGCACTCTCCATTGCTACGGGATAGTAAACGCCTCGACCAATAAAAAACCAATGTTCTATATTACAGTTTTGATAAGCTATTCTCTTAATCAATTCATTTTGTCTATGGATTACGAATTTGAGTGCATCAGGTAATTTCCTATATTCAGCAATCATTGCATCATAAACATCCGTCTTTATCGATCCGTTTCGATAGCTTAGCTCTAACGCCAAGAGATATAAGCAGCATACCTGGCTTAAAATTGACTTAGTACTCAAAACACAGACTTCTTTGCCAGCGTTTTGAAAAATGGGAAAATTTGCTAACCGTTGACAAGTTGATTCACGGACATTATTAATAGAAGTAATATATGCGCCTGCCAACTTAGCATTTCTCACAACTTCGAGCGTATCGAAAGTTTCCCCACTTTGGGAGACAGCAATCAAGTGATCATTTCGCTTGAACTGCTTCAAGTTCAGCATTTCGTCTGAAGGATGAGTAAAAGCATAACGTCCAGCTAATTGACCAAAAAAATATTGACCTATTTGAGAAACATAGAATGCACTACCAGAACCAACTATATTAATTTGGCTCTGATGAATATCCTCAATAATTTCATGCTTATGACTTTCTACCGAAGATAAAATGTTTATAACAGCTTGAGGCTCTTCATTGATTTCCTTAAGCATGTAATGAGAATATTCCCCAAGACTACTTTCTTCAGCAGAAACTTCCTTAGTTACAAAGTCTTTCTTAATCTCAGTTAAGCAACCTTCCTTGAAACCGTAGAATTTTAATTCACCTTTCTTACATATAACAGCCTCGTCATCATCGAGATAAACAATTTCTGCTTTCGACCCAAAGTCAATAAATGCAAGCTCATCAGAAGCAAAAACTATATTTTGCTCTATTTTCGCAACAATTAAAGGGCTTTTTCTGCGAAGACCTACTAATGTTTCAGGCTCATCCTTGAGCATTGCAACAATGGCAAACTCACCCTCTAGTTTAGAAAACATCCAAGATAAACCGTGAAGAATATCTTGTTGTTTCAAAATTCCTTCAGAAAAAATATTAGCTGCAACTTCGGTATCTGTTTGGGATATTACATTCCATCCCTTAGCTTCTTGAAGAAGACTCTGAAAATTAGTAATTACGCCATTATGAACAATACAAACTTTTTTATCAAATGAAAAATGAGGATGAGCATTGATTTCATTTACTCCACCATGAGTAGCCCATCTTGTATGAGCAATCATAATATTACATTTATCAAAGTTCCTATATTCATCTGCTTTAAAGACTTGAGTGATCGCCCCCACTGCCTTTTTTACTAAAAAATCATCCTCAACAAAACCAGCAAATCCAAAGGAATCATACCCTCTGTATTCAAGTCTCATCAAACCTTTTACAGTGGGTTGTAAAATAGCATTTTCTGAAACTACTCCAACAATTCCACACATCCTATATATTCTCCTAAAAATGCTTAAAAATACTTAGAAATACCAAGAACATCAATTATATCCTCTATACAATTTTTGTAAATATCCCAAGAAAAAGAGTTTGAGTTAACTGGCTTAAACGGACTAGAATAAAACCGTTGAAAACATAGAAACGTACCTAATGCACTATCTCCAAAATCCTCTAAAAACTCTCTCCCATAAGACAAAATTAAATGTTTCCTTAAAGCTTGATTAGATACATATATAAGATGATGAAAAAAACAAAAAAACCTTTCAAATGGCTGAGTTTTTGAAGAATGACCTAAATATCCAATATCAAAGTCAATAAAAAATACTTCACTGCAATTCCAAATTGAATTTTTTGCCCATCTATCTCCAATGATTATACCGTATGAATGCGCTTTTATTGTATAGTCAGTTATTTGTGAAAAAATTGCTTCAACTATATCTGTGTCAATATCAATACCTGTTCCACTTAAAGCAATATCTGCGGTAATACCTGGAATCTGGGAACTAAAAAAAAGATCCTTATCAGTGAAAGAATCTGGAACAGGAATACCTATTTCAGCTAAGCGATTTGATACTTCTACTTGTTCCTGAGCAGATCTTTGCACTACAGTTATGGAGCCAAAATAAAATAGTAAGTTTTCTATATAGTTCAGTATACTTTTTCTTTCATTTTTTTTATTTTTCTTATATATACTAATTATCGGAATATCTTTTTCAGATATTTGTGCATCTGGCATTTGTGTGCCTACTACTCTCTGAATTAAATTTTCATTAAAGCTAGGTAAAATATGATCAAATTTATCAATAGCATAACTAATCATAGAATCATCAATATTAATAGGAGATTTAATCAGTAAAGCACTGCCAAAATCTGCTTTTCTGCAAATAATAGAATTTTTGTAAAGCTTTACATATAGATCGTTAATAATAATTTTTTTAAGTTTTGATTTAGGTATTAATGAACAGAAAAAACCAATATTACGTATTTCAAAATGTTGACTATAGTTAGTAATAATATAATTAACAAAATTTTCTCTAAAAAGATTTAAACTATCTCTAATTTTTTCTTTATTACTCACGAAATATTCAATTCCATGTAATGCTGCAATGCAGGCAGGAGGTTGGCCACCATGCGTAAATTCAGCCTCATTATATTTGAGTAATTTATTCAAACCTCCAGTATATAGACATGCTGCAATGGGAAATCCTTGTCCAAGAGCTTTCCCTACTACAATTGCATGGCACTTTGCTCCATACAAACCATAAGTAAATAATTCAGAACCAAGAAAACCACCAAAAGTTTGAACCTCATCGAATATCAGGAAATGACCTCTTTGACAGCAAACTTCCCATAATTCTTTCAACTTAACCCCAATATTTTGATCAGGGAATAGTCCTGTAGAAACACCTATAGGATCTAAAATGATAGTTGAAGGTCGGCTGGTTACAAAGGCTAATTCTATTAAAGAATCAAGCGAAGATTGCTCAGAATAAGTTACATTATTACCAGATACCAAGTAACGACTTCTAAAAGCAGAACATAGCCGTAAAGTATCAATAGTTTCTCCATGCCATGCTTTGGGTAAAGCTAAAACATTAACATTGCGAGTATATAAACGTCCAAGCTTAAGGGCAGTTTCAACTGCATCTGAACCATCACAAAGCTTATGATTCACTGATTCAATAAATTCTGGAGATAAGTTGAGTAGTTGTGTTGCTAATTGGTCAAAAGGATCACTACCAAAGCGAGAGGATGCAAAAACAAGATTTTGGATTTGCTGAGTCAATTTATGAACTAGATTACTATCTGGCTGCCCTGTAGGTAAATTAAGCGTTTGCGCTGATAGATCTAGCAAGCGTACACCAGCATCTGATGAGTACCATGAACCACCAAGACTGGTTAAATGTGGGTAAGACGGCTTCAAGCTGGATTGGATATCTTTTTTCATACCTGCAATAAAAATACTCTTAACCTATTTATTATCCGGAAGTTTGAAGTATATTACAATAAGCTTTTTGGGAAAGAAAGGCTTATAAGCATTTAAAGACTAAAATAAAGAATTTTTTTTGGATAGGGGCATACCCAGAAAAGTAAAATAATAATACAAAACTTTACTTTTTTTTGATACTAGGAATGCCTAAAAGCCGTACAACTAAATAATAAATAAGCTATTAAAATTACATAAATTTGGATGGTAATATCATGAAGTTTTAAATCTTTCATAATATCTAAACTATAAAAGACTTTTCATTCTTGAATACAAAATGTACATATTTTGTACTCCATTTATTTCGATGTAATGATTGATTTAAAGAATTTGATTCTTCTAATGAATCTACAGAAATGCTTCCTCTTAATATTGAAATATTTTTTTCAATAGAAGCAAATTCAATGATTGAAGTTAAGAAAGTACTAATACCATTTTTTCTCCATTTATCTACTACAAGAGTATCATGAATATGAGTAAATTCCTGCTCAAATGTTGCAAAACAATAGCCAACTGGCTCATTACTAATTTCAGCAATAATTGCCAGATTATCAGCATCTAAAATTGAGCGAATACGACGATACGTCATTTCAAAAATATCTATTTTTTTATAAAAATCCCTTATTGGAGCAGGCAAACCTAATTTAATAGATTCAGCCATCAAAGGCATAACAAAATCTAAATCAGATACATCAAAACATCGAACGCAAATTTGACAAGAAGGAAACTTGTAATGCTCAACTTTTTTCTCTAAAATTTCACACCATTTACTCCAACCAGAGGATATAGCTGCTATATTATAAACAGGATTTAGTGGAAGAACTAATATTTGATTTTCTTCTTGATCAGCAAGATTCTTAGTTAGCTTATCAATCAAGATTGGCTCATATTTAATTAAGTTATTACGTAAACATATACAATCAACCCAAGCAACTTGAAAACCAGGAAAAATAGCTTTAGATGTAATTATTCCACAATGGGAAAATTGGCAGTCTAATTTTTTATATAAATCTAAGCTATCTAAAGAATGAAAGTACTTAAAATCCATTTATGTGTCCTCAATATTTAAATGCTAGACTCTGAAATAAAGCAACCTATTGGAGTTCTAAGGATTAACTTTGAATTTAATCGGGCAATAGCAAAATCACCACTATCTCCAGCACAGGCAAGAAAACGAGTAAACACCCCAACATTTATTGCCTGTTCCAGCCCTAAATTCTCTATAGTTTGTATGCCTTCAAAATTATTTACTTGAATTGGCAATTCTATTTTTAAATCTAAGTTATCCATATAATGTTTCCAAAAAGAGAATTCTTGCCATTTAAGAAAAGTATTTGCAATTATTTGTCTATTACGATTTGCTATATTAAAAATACCTTTAATGGTATTTTTGTGTTGAGAAATATCAATACCTAACGAATTATTATCGGGACTCAGACCATTCTCAAGAATCGATAAGAAATCAAAAACATCTCTATATCGAAGACTATTACGCTCTTGAATTTCGTTTAATAAAATGATAAGAGATTCAGATGGATTAGGAACTCTAATATTATTAGAGTTAATTATTGTTTCTTTCCAAAAAGATTCATCTAATTGCCTCGCTTCTGTAAGTGAAATTGGCTGAACTCCTATCCATATATCACACCAAAAAGTTTCTTTTAAGGATTCGTCAACTCGAACCATAGATAATGAACCTTCTAATTCGCTACGTTCATTTAATCGTATTGCTAGAACTCTAGGAATATAACTAAAGGTTTTCATAATTTTATAAAGCTCAACTAAATCGGAAAAACTGCCAACCGCAATATCAATATCATTCTGTTGACGGAAGAAAGTACTAGGATAATAACAAGAAATAGAATATCCTTTAACAAGAACTATTTTATGCTGGCTAAAAGAAAAGTTTGAAAGAATCACTTTGGACTCATGATGAAGACGAAATGTTTCAGCGTTTCTAAATCCTTGAATACCTCCACAATCTATAGGAAAAGGAAAATTATCTTGTAGTTCTGGTGATAGCTGAGAAATAATTGCAGCCAGACATTGATCAACATTATTTGCTACAGCAAGATCCACGAGATATTTACCACATCCACTTGACACTATATCTGAAATTGCAGATCTCTTAGATGATGAAGAAACATCTATAAGAATTTTAAAAAGAAAATTTTCTAAAGAAAAAGATTTTATTAAATTCATAAATTTAGAAGTAATTAAAGCAAATGCGTAATACAAACCTAAAATACTTAGGAATAAAATAAATTTGGCTCTCCTAGACTAGCTATAACAAATTAATACTTGATATCAGGTTAAATCCTTACAGAGTCTGGGATTCAAGAGGAATAAAGTAAATTCTTATTAAATCTTTGATTCTATTTTAGACAAACCTTCTTATATCAATCGTTTTAGCCATTTTTTAGTGTTAATTTATCAACCCAAGTCTGGAAGAGGCATAAATTTTAAATATAAAATTTTTGGTTATTTAAATAATTATTTAAAATAATCTTTATTTTAAATAAAAAAGATAACTAAACAAGTATTTTTTTAAAAATTATAGTTTTTTATTGATTTAGATAGGAGCCGTCCAACTCCTATCTAAAATTAGCAACATTAATTATTTTAAAAGACATTGATATAATGTATAATTTTATATAAATCTTGTTCCGTTTCATTGTATGGACGAGAGCAAAAAAGCAGAAACTCCAAGATATTCAGAGAATTAAAAGTTTCTAATCTTTTGTACAAAAAACAATGAAATTACTCTATAAAAAAAGGGTTATACACCACATCTATGACGCTTTAATCATTAATCGTTGCTAAATTAGTGCTAAACAAAAATTAAGACACAGTTACACAATTTCAATATCTGGGCCGATATGGGACTTTATCTGTAGTTCTCTAACGAAATCCGCTTTTACAGACGTTGTACTCAGCATATTGTTGAGAGATTCAAAATTTTTTCTTGCTGTAGCTAAATCTTTCCACTGTAAATCAATGAATATTCGATTCTCATCATCTGCGTCTTGTAAAAAACGCATTTTTGTAAGATCACCAGATACGTAAGAATCAAAGAGTGCTTGCTTCATTTCTCTAACAAAGTCAGATGGATTAGAAGCAACCGTCAATTCTGCTGTTGCCACGCCCATAAAATTCTCCTGGTCAAATTAAATTAAATAAATATTAGCATATAATATAGAACCCATTTGGGATCTATGAAGTAGCTAACCGTTTGAGCATAAGTCTGACAAAACAGAGATGAATTTTAGTCGTCGCATTCTCCAAAGTTCTTTCAAAATTTTTGAC
>NZ_JACJQW010000076.1:0-15332 GCF_014696905.1 Nostoc sp. FACHB-190 | reverse complement strand
GGAAGTCATGCACGAGCGCAATGCTCACAACTTCCCCTTAGACTTGGCTGCTGGTGAGCAAGCTCCTGTTGCTATCTCTGCTCCTGCTATCAATGGCTAATCTTCTGAGATAGAAGCAATAAATAATTAATCAAAGGCGCTCTCTTCACGGGGAGCGCCTTTTTGGTTTCTAATTATGATGCGATCGCATTTCCAAATTTTCACTGTACTACCCAATCTACTGTGTGTGCTTCGGTAATATTGGGAATTTCTAGACGCTGCTTTAATTTATACAGCACCTTTTCGGGCAGTTTAGCATGAGCAGGGCGATCGCAATTCCTCCGCAGCAATTCATCCCAAGGTGATTCTAGATAAACAATGCGAATGTTGGCTTGATAACTGGTAAATAAACGAGTTAACATCCCTCGCAATTGACGGCTAATGTTAGTTGCATTCCACACAAAACATTGCCCATCACGCATATATTCTTTGGCTATGGTTTTGGCTGCATTTATCACTACACCTTGGTCATCTTCTGGGCTGATATTCATTTGCTTTCGCAGTGCGTCTAAAGAAATCACTCGCCAGTCAGGCAGATTTTCTTTTATCCAAGTATCTTTCCCTGCACCCGGTAAACCCGACATTATCACTACCCCAAAGCGCGTATCATCAAAGGCTGCATAGTCTGGGTTGCCATTTTCTTTTTGAAAATACACGAACCGACTGTGTGCTGAGGGAAATGCACGCCGTTGGTTAAAACATTGGTTTTCTTGGCAAAATTCGCGGAAAAACTCAATTCGTTCTAATAATTCGGCTTGGTCGTTGCAGTAACGTCCGCGCACATCTGCTTCGGCGAGTACACCCAGCATATCGCAACGAATGATTTGGCTAACTTTAATTACCGCCCGTTCCGGGTTGGGTTTATCCCAAAACCACAGAGGTAAACTGCCATATTTCACCAAAGCCACAACCGCTTCCCGTTCTGCAAATGGTACATTTAAATCCCAGAGAATTTCCTGTGCCATTTTCGCCCCTTGGAGGACGTGACCTTTAGAAGAAACCGCCCCATCTGTTGCTATTTGAGTGGCTGCGGGTTTAGCGACATCATGTAGTAAAGCTGCGGCGAATAACACAGAACGTTCTTTAGGTGGTAATGTTCGCCATTGGGGTAAAGCGACTAATGCCTCACATACAAGTTTCGTATGAATGAGAACATTCCCCTCAGCATGATAACGTGGGTCTTGGGGACAATCAGCAAGCGATCGCAACCAATCAAATTTTGCTTCTAAAGCTTGCCAGTTAATTGTCCAGTCATCTTTATGAGGACAATAAGGAAACGTCCAATCTTGAATCATAATTAAATACCTGTAAAAATTAGTAGGCTTCAGATCCCCGACTTCTTAAATAAGTCGGGGATCTTTTTAACTAAACAAATCTGCACTAGGACGCAGTTGATTTGGAATTATTGGGCGGTTTAGCCAATGTCCCTCTGACTGCTGAATGGTAGTTAAAAAGCTGGAACGCACATATTTATAACGGGCTGTTACTGTTGCTTGTGGCTCGACTTTAATATATAAACCTTCCATCAAACCACTTTGGTCAGTTTGTTTGAGGGAACGTTCGACATCTAGTCCTTGTTCCAGACAAATTTGTTGGAAACGCTGCAAATGTGCAGGGGTTTGATAATGGGATTTTTGCAGCAGGGCGATGAGTTGTTGATAAGATTTCAGTTCGCCAGCAAACAACACAGGTACAGAAACTAAAGGTAAATCTGCAAGTAACTGCTGACGGTTCTTGGTGCTGAGAAAAACTTGCTGTTCTAAATCCAGCACATCGTATTCTAGGAAGTAATGAGGTAAAGCATCGTAAAAAACAGTGTGCTTGGCATACAGCCATTCACCAAACAAAATGAACCGACTCCCTAGAACTTGCCAAAATGCGGTGGCGCGAGTATGCGCCCACTGTTTAAATAAGTTAAAGTGCTTTTCTCTCGCACCACCTGTTAAATAATGTCCACGGCTTTGCAATTTGAGTTGTCCGTTAGAAGTAAAGCTAATAGCGGCGTTTGCGCCATCAACTTTTTCTTCCACGACTACATACTGATTTTTAATTGCACTAAAAGGAACGCTGTCTAAATCTTCATCCCCAGGCTGCAACCGCGAACCCTCGATGTGATGGGTACGCGGATATTTATAAATTTGTTCCATGACTTTTTACCTTGGTGACTGCAATCAAATAACGGCGTGGCGAACTTTCCCGGAATTAAGAGAGGACTTTTGCATTCGCCAGTGAAATGAATTTGATTGAGACTGAAGGACTACATAGACTTTTACCGTAGTTTTCCAAGGATGTATTTTAATAATTACATACTTCACAAGCAACCGCACCGTTTTCGGAAATAGAGCCGCTTGACCTTTAAGACAGTCGCTACATAATTAAAACAGAGTTTTTTATGAAAAAATTATTTTTGAGGTTTCTAGTTGGGAAGAATAGGTTTAAGTTCAAAAGCTAAATTTTTGAGGTTATAGTGCTATCTTACCTACGTGTCCTAGCTTCACTTTTACTTAAGCCCATCAAAGCTATTCATCGATTAGTTAAGTTTTTAATTAAACAACAGCATCAAGCAGACGCATTAACACATTCTAATCTTGGACTTAGTTTATATAATCAAGGACGGTATCAAGATGCTTTAAACCAGTATATTGATGCTCTATATTATTTTCAAAAAATTCATGACTTACAAAATGAAGGTAATACTCTTAGTAGTATTGGGAGCGCATATCGTGGCATGGGCGAATATTCTAAAGCTTTAGAAATCTATGAAAAAGCTATGTCTATTCATCTTCAAATCATGGATCGTAAAATGGAGGGAAAAACGCTTTGTGGTATTGGCACAGTATATTACTTGTTAGGACAATATTCAGAAGCCATCAGACATTATAATCAGTCTTTAATCATTAGTAGAGAAATAGGAGACTTATCTAATGAAGCTACTAATCTCAATAATACTGGCTTAATTTATGAAAGCCTAGGAGAACCACAAAACGCATTACAAAAATATCAAGAAGCCTTAAAGATTTATCAAAATAAAAGTAATCGTAATGGTGAGGCGGCTGTGCTTAATAACCTAGGCTCAGTTTATAGTGATTTAAGTCAATATGAAAAAGCATTAGAACTATATCAGCAATGTCTTACTATTGAAATAGAAAATAATCATTTATCAGGTCAAGTTTCTTCTCTGAATAATATAGGTGCTATTTATCGTAATCTAGGGCAATACTCGAAAGCTTTAGAATACTATAATAAAGCTTTAAAAATTGCTAAAAAAATAGGCGATCGCACCAATGAAGCCACTACACTCCATAATTTTGGAGGTGTTTATGACCAGATAGGAAAATATAATGAAGCATTAAATTATTATCATCAAGCTTTATCAATCCGTCGAGAAATAGGAGCCAGGAAAAATGAAGGCACTACATTAAATAATATTGGAGCAGTTTATACTTTTTTAGAAGACTATCCTAAAGCAATTCAATACTATAAAGAAGCTTTAAATTTACAACAAGAAATAGGAGAGTTAAATAGTCAAGGTACAACTCTCAATAATATAGCTCAAATCTACTATCGCTATGGAGAATATTCAGCAGCTTTAGAATACTATCAAGAGGCGTTAGTGATAGCTAGTAAAACTGGCGATCGTGATACAGAAGCTACTATATTAAGTAATTTAGGACTACTTAATTCTAGTTTAAAAGAATTTGAAAAAGCATTAACTTACTATGAACTTGCCTTGGATCTGAGAAGAAAAATCGGTGTTATTCCTGGTCAAGCCGAAACTCTGTATTTAATGGGGAAACTCTATTGTTATTTAGAAAAATATTCTCAAGCAAATGAATCTCTGCAAGCAGCTCTCACTATTAGCCAAGAAATTGGAGATAGAATGAGTGAAAGTGATACTCTTGATATTTTAGGTTCCATGTATAGACAGTTAAACGAATATGAAAAAGCATTGGAACACTATCAAAATTCTTTGATAATTCGTCAACAGTTAGGTAACTCTTTGAGTCAAATAGAAAATCTTGAAAATATAGCTGAGTTATTTATTATAATAAACCAAAAATCTCAAGCTATTGAACATTATCAACGAGCATTAGCTATCACTAGACAACAAGAGTATCACAATTATGAAAGTATAATTATTGACAAAATAAATAAAATTAATAATGCTTAATCTGCCTAAATAACCTGAGTAAATTATAGTAATCTGTAAATACAAAAAATCTTGGCTTACCCATCAACCTTGTCTTCCTTGTCTTCCCTGTCTCTCTTTCCTACCCTACACCCCTAGATAGACCTGCTATGAATTAAAAATTGTCACAATAAATGACGATAACCGTTATTTTTGGACAATCAAAACCTATGGGCTTTGGTATTGGTGATGTATTCTGGATTTTTCTACTGCTTTCTTCCCTACAACCCCTCTGGCAAAAGCGCCAAGTAGAATATCAGCGTTTTCGCGCCTTACAAGAATTTCAACAGGAACGCAAAACGCGGGTGATATTACTCATCCACCGTCAAGAATCTATCAGTTTACTGGGTATTCCTCTATCACGCTACATCACAATCGAAGATTCAGAACAAATCTTGCGGGCAATTCGCCTCACACCCCCAGATGTTCCCATTGATTTGATTCTGCATACTCCTGGCGGTTTGGTACTCGCTACCGAACAAATTGCTAGGGCGTTAATTCGTCACCCTTCCAAGGTGACAGTTTTTATCCCACACTATGCTATGAGTGGTGGCACAATGCTGGCCTTGGCTGCTGATGAAATTTGTATGGATGCAAACGCTGTTTTAGGGCCTGTTGATCCCCAATTAGGCAACCTCCCCGCAGCCAGTATTTTAAAGGTAGTTAAAGATAAACCCATCAGCGAGATTGATGACCAGACTTTAATTATGGCTGACCAAGCAGAAAAAGCCATTCAACAAGTACAACGCTTTGTGCGGACGCTGCTAAAAGATAACATCCCTAAACAAAAGGTTCAGCCCGAAAATATTGAACCGATTATCGATGCTTTGACAACTGGACGTGTGACGCATGATTATCCTGTCACGGTGGAAGAAGCCACAGAAATGGGTTTACCTGTCACAGTCGGACTACCCCGTTCTATTTACGACTTGATGGATTTGTATCCCCAACCCCAGGGAGGACGGCCAACTGTCCAGTATATTCCTATGCCTTATGATGACCGTCGTCCAATTTTACCAACACCAAAAGGTAGACCTTTAGAAGAAGCTTAGATTAAGTGCTGAGTGCTGAGTTTATCTATCTGACTACAGCAGCTATCACATTTAAGGTGTTGGTGTTGGTGAAACTGCTGGTGTTGCTGTAGGCTTTGGTATCTCCGTTGGTGTTAGCGTTGGTATGGGTGTTGGTGACGCGGCTGGTGTTGGCGTTGATGTCGTATTTGGTTGAACTGTCGGTTTAGCTGTCGGTTTAGCCGTTGGCTGAGGTTTAGGTTTACCTATAACTTCCTTTGCTGCTGCATCTAGCTTCTGACGGAGTGCTAAATCAGCAATTCCAGTTTCTGAAAGCTGATTTTTTTTCTGATATTCCTTGATTAACTGTTCGGTACGCGGGCCAAAAAATTGATCGCGGGGAAGAGGCGGATTAGGCTTAAGTACTACATTTAAATTGGCTTGGAGAATCTGCACAATATTAGCAGCAAAGTCTTGGGTTTTTGGCCCGGCTATCCCGTCTACACCAAGCTTGTAGCCTTTTTGAAAATCGCGGATTGCTTTTTTAGTTTCCTCGTCGGTTAGAGGTGTATTGGAGACTTTCACTTTGTAACCTAGCCCATGCAACACAGCCCGAAATTCTTGGGGTGTATAGTTACGTTGACGGGCAGCAAAGGAACTGTCAGAAATGATTACACCGGCGCTTACTAGGCAAGTAGCCGCAATAATCGCGCTGGATTTATTAAACCCACACCACATATCTCAAACTCCTTGCAGTTAAATCAGCATTATATGATTAACAGGTGCATTTTACGTTTCTGGAAGACTTTTGTCTCAATGTTTAATCATTTGTGATTAATTAAAATTAATTAATTTATATTGATATAAATTTTTGGCAATCTGGCTGGAGAAGTATTTAGATTTTCTATGTCTACTTCTCAACTCTCTAATTGGGTTATAACTAAATACTTAAAACTTGTATAATCTAAAACAAAAAAATGGTTAATCAAACCTTGCCAAAACACAAAAAACTTTGGTTTGAAAGGTTGATGGCACTGGTGGCCACAGTCAACTTAGGTTTAGTTGTGTTTGATTTGACTTATGTACAATGGCGTGATTTTTATTTGCGGCGATTACCTCAAATTACGCAAATTTATGATCCCATTAAGGGGATTGCTGCCCATAGAGAAACTCAAAGTTATTTAAAAGCGGTAGATGCACTCAAAGAACAAGTCAACCAGACAGGTTTAACATCTCCACAGGCGAAGGTAAAACTAGACGAACTCACCCGTCTGAGTGTGGAGATGATTGATAGTAACCCATTTGCTGGGGTTGGCAAGAGTGGTACTCTGGAAAAAATTAAAAACAGAATGCGCGATCGCATCGGTAAAGATTCTGCCAAGCAATCCTTTGCCACTTTCTGGAGTCAAGCCTATCTCTCCCAAAAAGGCTGGAATCAAGAAATTACCTTTTTCAACCAAAAAATTAGTCCTTTAATCGCCAGCAACTATTACCGCCAAATCGGTGAAAATAGCGAATATCTCGATGATTTTTGGCTAATAGACCTACCATTTGTCACTATCTTTGCGATCGAGTTTCTCGCACGCATCTTTTACATCAAGCGTCGCCACCCTGGTTCTAGCTTGTTAAATGCAGTATTTGACCGTTGCTATGACTTATTGCTGCTCATCCCGTTTTGGCGATGGTTGCGAGTTATACCTGTAATTGTGCGACTCGACCAAGCACAACTATTAAATCTGCAACCATTACAGCGCCAAATCAATCAAACAGTTGTAGCGAATTTTGCTGAGGAACTCACAGAAATTGTGGTGGTGCGAGTGATCAACCAAATTCAAATTTCGATTAAACAAGGAGATTTTACCCGTTGGATATCGCAACAAGAAAACCTACGTCCCTATGTGGATATTAATAATGTTAATGAAATTGAAGCGATCGCAGGCATTTTAACCCAAACCGTCGTCTATGAAGTTTTACCCAAAATTCAGCCCGACATAGCGGCAATTTTGCGCCACAACATCGACACAGTACTCAATCAAGTTCCCCTTTACCGCAACCTCCAAGCCTTCCCCGCCATCGGACAAGCCCAAACCCAACTCAGCGAACAATTAGCAACTCAAATCACCACCAGCTTATACAGCGTTTTAGTCAGTGCTATCCAAGATCCCGTAGGTGCAAAACTTACAACCCAACTCGCCCAAAGCTTCACCAACGCTTTAGGCGCAGAAGTACAGCAAAAAAAAGTCACAGCCGAAATTCAAAGCTTGTTATTTGATTTCTTAGAAGAAGTCAAGCTCAACTACGTTCAACGTCTATCCCAAGAAGACATAGAAAGCATTGTCGAGCAAACCAGACAGCTAAGAACACAATCATATATTCAGCCCATCGTTGAGCAAAGTACTGCGATCGTCGAAATGAGAGAGAAAAAAATATGAAGTGTTAAATTTTATCTTCGTGCCTTTTGACCATTGACCACTGACTAATAACAAATGACCATTTAACTATTGACTCTTAGAGAAATGCGCTACACTCAATTTAGGGCGAACTATCATCAGTTCGTTACAAGACTTCTTGGAAGATATCCCTATCGCAGGAAGTGGGTCGAAGCCCACTTTTTTTATTGAAATTTCGCATGACTCATCCGTTAGTCCCACAAATTATCGAATTGGCGACACCAGTAGCAGAACAACTGGGATTAGAAGTCGTTGGTGCAGTTTTTCACACTAACCAACGTCCACCAGTATTGCGGGTAGACATCCGTAATCCCCAGCAAGATACTGGTTTGGATGATTGTGAAAGGATGAGCCGCGCTTTAGAAGCCTGCTTAGATGCAGAGGAGATCATTCCAGATGCCTATGTCTTGGAGGTGTCTAGTCCAGGTATTTCACGCCAATTGGTAACTGACCGGGAATTTATCTCCTTCAAAGGATTTCCTGTGATTGTTTCCACTTCGCCACCCCATGAAGGACAAACAGAGTGGAATGGTCAGTTGATTCGCCGGGATGAAACCAACATTTATTTAAATCAAAAAGGTCGGGTAGTGGAAATTCCTCGTTCTCTCATTACTAGGGTGCAACTAGACGAACGTCGATAAACGAGGGATGAGGGTCTAGAGATTAGAGGCTAGGGACTAGGGACTAGATTCAATCTTTTCTCTAATCCCTATTCCTTAATGCTTTTTCCTACTCCCTACTACGCCAGTTGCCTCAACTGAGGAAACCTCCGCACGGCACTGGCTCCCCTATTCCCTTACTTTTAAAGGAGATTGCTTATGTCAATGGTTAGTCTACCAGGATTAAAAGAATTAATTGAAAGCATTAGTCGGGAGCGCAACTTACCACGGTTAGCAGTGCAATCAGCCATTCGAGAAGCACTACTCAAAGGTTATGAACGTTATCGCCGCGCTCAAAATATAGAACGCAGGCAATTTGATGAAGACTATTTTGACAATTTTGAAGTGGAACTCGATATTGATGAAGAAGGATTTCGCGTCCTCTCCACCAAAACCATTGTTGAAGAAGTTAACAACACCGACCATCAAATTTCTTTAGACGAAGTGCAGCAAGTTGCGCCCGAAGCCCAATTAGGTGATTCTGTAGTTTTGGATGTCACCCCCGATCAAGGCGAATTTGGTCGGATGGCCGCTATGCAAACCAAGCAAGTTCTAGCCCAAAAATTACGGGATCAACAACGCCAAATGGTGCAAGAAGAGTTCCAAGATTTAGAAGGAACCGTCTTGCAAGCCAGAGTGCTGCGCTTTGAAAGACAATCAGTTATTTTGGCAGTTAGCAGTACTTTTGGTCAGCCAGAAGTAGAAGCCGAATTACCAAAACGGGAACAGCTACCAAACGATAATTATCGTGCCAATGCCACCTTCAAGGTCTACCTCAAGAAAGTTTCCCAAGGGCAACAACGGGGGCCACAGCTTTTAGTATCCCGCGCTGATGCAGGGTTAGTGGTTTATTTGTTTGCCAATGAAGTTCCAGAAATTGAAGATGAAGTGGTGCGGATAGTCGCTGTCGCACGGGAAGCAAATCCGCCATCGCGTTATGTTGGCCCCCGGACTAAAATCGCGGTAGACACCTTAGATCGAGATGTTGACCCAGTAGGTGCTTGTATTGGCGCACGGGGATCACGCATTCAAGTAGTAGTGAATGAATTACGCGGCGAAAAAATCGATGTAATTCGTTGGTCGCCCGACCCAGCCACATATATTGCCAACGCCTTAAGCCCAGCCAGAGTAGATGAAGTCCGCCTTATGGACCCGGAAACGCGGCAAACTCACGTCTTAGTAGCCGAAGATCAACTGAGTTTGGCAATTGGGAAAGAAGGTCAAAACGTCCGCCTCGCGGCTCGCTTAACAGGTTGGAAAATCGATATTAAAGATAAAGCCAAGTACGACCATGCAGGCGAAGATGAGAAATTTGCAGCTGTCCGCGCCCAAGCTCAACTAGAGCAAGAACAAATGGAACTAGAGGAAGATGACATCGACTTAGAAGATGATGATCTGGAACTCGAAGAATTAGATGCAGAAAATCAACAAGAATTAGACGATGAATCTTTTGATCTGGATGAAACAGAATAATTTCTTAATTTTCTGGAGAAACAGCAGTCTATATAGGAATTAGCAACAAATCTCCGCCTCAACCAGTACGGGAGAAAGCAAATACGATGGCTATAGTTCTGCTAATATTTAGCTCAGGAAGAGTTTTAATAATTACTTGAGAAAATATGAGGTATTAGTAAAAGGTTAGCTGTAATAGCTTAACTTTGCTATAAAACTACTGAGTCATAATTTGCTGATGGAATTAATAAAAAATTTAAAATTCCGGTTCAGCCATGATTATTCATCCGGGAGGTAAATCCAAAATTCTCAATTGTTTGACTTCATGCCTATAAAAAACTGATGAAACCGAATTATCGGCGTTGTATTAGTTGCCGCAAAGTCGGCTTGAAGCAAGACTTTTGGCGGATAATCCGCGTCTTTCCATCTGGAAAGGTACAATTAGATGAGGGCATGGGGCGCTCTGCCTATCTTTGTCCGCAAGCAACTTGTTTGCAAACGGCACAAAAAAAGAATAGATTAGGGCGATCGCTACAAGCATCAGTGCCAGAAACACTGTATCAGACATTGTGGCAACGTCTAGCCCCAAGTCATCACCAAAATCAAATATCAGGTTGAAAAACTTGGTGGCGGTAATCCCCAGAGGATTGTGCCTAAAGCCGAACTGTTCGCGCTTCCAACACACCCTCTGCAATTATTGGGGTTAGTGCCAAAATAGTAAAAGGGCGTAGTTTGTGAGCGGCTCTTGAAAAAAGAACCCAGCAATACTCCCAGAAAGTTTTACTCGATTGTGTTGTGGAAGACTCAGAATCAGCAAAACAAAAAACTACAGAATGGCAACCTGGTAGCGATCAGGCGCAATTCGGCATCACCAGTTCCAATAAATTTTTTTTATTAACAAAATTTTTATGGGAGCAAGTCAACAGCCAAATTTGGCACAGATGCCAACATTAACCTGAAACATCTCTCTTTCCTGATTGGAGGCACCGGCAAAATTACCAAGGGCAACCGAAAAACAGTGATCTAAGGATGGAGATGTCGCACTCCCAGGCAACCATCCGCCAAAAAACTGTAAATTAAAGGGGAAGAGTGGATGAACAACGGCAAAGTTAGAATTTATGAATTATCAAAGGAATTGAATTTGGATAACAAAGAGCTATTAGCAATTTGCGACCAGCTCAATATTGCGGTCAAAAGCCATAGCAGCACAATTTCAGAATCAGAGGCAGAACGAATCCGGACGGCTGCCGAAAAATTGGCAGTAACGAATGGAACACCTAAAAGAGAAATAGGAACACACCCCCCAAAACCAAATTCACATCAACCTGGCTCTCATAGCCGACCTGCACCACCACCACACAAACAACAAATTTTGGAAATTCGTAAACCCAAAATATTGAGAAATCCTAACACCAATGCCCCAGAGGCATCAGTTGCTAATCAGAATCAATCAGCTTCTTCTGAAGTCAATTCTCCAGCACCTCCACGGCCCTTCGCTACACCAGTCTCATCCATGAAGCCGACGGCACCAACCAGACCTGTACCCCGGAATCAATCTGAGAACTCACAGGCACCTGCTGTTACAGATGCACCCCAAAAAGCAAATACGCCCTTAGCAGAAAACACAGCAGCAGAAAAGCCAGAAAGAGCGCCTTCGCATAAGTCCAGGCCAGAAAAACCGCAAAAACCGCAATTATCTGCGCCACCTGCCAGACCAGAAGCGGAAAAACCCGCAGTTGGTGGGTCAAGTACGGCAGAAAAACCGATACTGAAGCGCGATCGCGACCAAACTAGCAACAATAAACCAACTAAGGCTGGCAAACCATCTCAGTCTCACTCAGACTCATCCCCAGCACCCAAGCAAAGTCGCCAAAACTCAGGGCCTGTCAAAGCCGAACCGCGAACAAATCGGAACTCGGCTCCCGGTTCAGGAGATGTACCACGTCCCCAAAGGCCAGTGCGTCAATCAGAATCGGCGGCGACTGTACCCTTGGCAACTCCGCCTAGCAGACCTACAGGTGCAGCCACAGGCAAAGTCTCAGTGGATGATGATGCCGTCGTTCCAGAACTCTTAGACTTAAAACGACCCACACCACCTCGTTTAGCCAAAGGTGGTAAAAAATGGCAAGAAGAAGAAATCATCGACGAAGTTAAAGAGAAATCCGGCAAAGGTGCCCCCAAAGGCAAGCGGGTCAAACCAATTCTGGAAGATGACTTTGAAGATGATGATTTGCTAGAAGAAGGTCTAGACATCCCGGCTACCATCCAGGCAACTCTTTCGATCGCTCGTCCGCCAAAACCAAAAGCAGCGCGACCAGCCCAAACAGCACCCACATCCGTGGCTACCCCAACTGTTAGGGGCAAGAGAACTACCTCAAATCGCGGTGAACAGAACCGTCGTCAAGAAGCAGAGCCAAAACGCGATCGCCCAGCCAAAATCGTGGTCACAGGCCCGATGACTGTGCAGGAACTCGCCAACGAATTGGTAGTTGCAGATACAGAGATTGTGAAAATCCTGTTCCTCAAAGGTATGGCGGTGAGTATCACCCAAAATTTGGATATCCCAACCATCACCTTAGTAGGTAAAGAGTTAGAAGTAGAAGTCGAAACCGCCGAACCAGAAGCAGAAGCGCGGAAAGTCACAGAAATGATCGACGTAGCAGATTTAGAATATCTGATTCGTCGTCCGCCAGTTGTCACCATTATGGGTCACGTAGACCACGGTAAAACCACCCTACTCGACTCGATTCGCAAAACCAAAGTCGCGGCTGGAGAAGCTGGCGGTATTACCCAACACATCGGTGCATACCATGTGGACATCGAACATGACAACAAGCTGCATCAGATTGTCTTCTTGGATACTCCGGGTCACGAAGCCTTCACCGCAATGCGGGCTAGAGGCGCGAGGGTGACAGATATCGCCATTTTGGTAGTAGCAGCCGATGATGGTGTGCGTCCCCAAACAATTGAAGCCATCAGCCACGCCCAAGCCGCCGAAGTGCCAATTGTAGTCGCTATCAACAAAATTGATAAAGAAGGCGCACAACCAGACCGGGTGAAACAAGAATTGACACAATATGGCTTAACCCCAGAAGAATGGGGCGGCGAAACCATCATGGTGCCAGTCAGTGCGATTAAGGGTGAAAACCTCGATACACTCCTGGAAATGATTTTGTTGGTGGCAGAAGTTGAAGAACTCTCAGCCAACCCCGATCGCCTAGCTAAAGGTACTGTGATTGAAGCCCACCTGGATAAAGCCAAGGGTGCAGTTGCTACCTTGTTGATTCAAAACGGTAGTCTCCACGTCGGAGATATGCTCGTGGCAGGTTCAGCCTTTGGTAAAGTCAGAGCAATGGTCGATGACCGTGGGCGGAGAGTCGAAGCAGCCACACCTTCCTTTGCGGTTGAGGTGTTGGGGTTAAGTGATGTTCCCGCCGCCGGGGATGACTTCGAGGTCTTCGAGAACGAAAAAGAAGCCCGGAGTATTGCAGGCGATCGCGCCGACAAACAACGTCTATCACGACTGTTGCAGGGACGTGTCACCCTCACTACCCTATCGGCACAAGCTCAAGAAGGCGAGTTGAAGGAACTCAACTTAATCCTCAAAGGCGACGTGCAAGGTTCTGTCGAAGCGATTATTGGTTCGCTGAAGCAAATCCCCCAAAACGAAGTGCAGATCCGGATGCTGTTAGCATCGGCTGGGGAAATCACCCAAACAGACATTGACTTAGCTGCTGCTAGTAACGCAGTCATCATTGGCTTTAACACCACCTACGCCAGTGGCGCAAGACAAGCTGCTGATGAGGCTGGTGTGGATGTCCGGGAGTATAACATCATCTATAAACTCCTCGAAGATATCCAAGGAGCCTTGGAAGGTCTGTTGGAACCAGAGTTGGTGGAAGAAGCCCTTGGTCAGTGCGAAGTCCGTGCTGTCTTCCCAGTGGGTAAAGGAGCCGTTGCTGGCTGTTATGTGCAGTCTGGCAAGCTGGTACGTAACTGCAAACTGCGTGTGCGTCGTGGCGGTAAAGTCGTCTACGAAGGAGTCCTTGATTCTCTCAAACGGATCAAAGACGATGTTCGGGAAGTCAATGCCGGTTATGAATGCGGTATTAACGTCGATAAATTCCATGACTGGGTAGAAGGCGACATTATTGAAGCCTACCAGATGGTGACAAAACGTCGTACCCTCACATTGACAAGATAGTGGTTAACACTAAGTGCTGAGTTTCAGTGAAAGTTGAAGTGTGTCGAACTGAAAATAAGCTAGGTTCCACACGCAAAACTTCCAACTCAGCACTCAGCACTTTAAACTCAGCACTTACAGTATGTCTTCGTTTCGCTCTGACCCTATATTGTGGATTCACATTGCTGGATTAGCGACACTGCCATTTTTCTTGGTTTTGTGCTTATTGTCCTTGGCGATCGGTGAACCACTCTTCCCGGTGTGGGGAGAAATATTGTTAGTCGCCACTGTTGGCGTTACTCCACTATTGTGGATGCAGCTACGCCGCCCATTTTATATATATTCTCTTTTAGGGATCGCTCTCAAACCCGAAAATTTAACAGAACAACAGCGCAAGATACTTTGTTTAATTAATACTAAATTAAACCGGGTGTTGTCTCTGGTGTCCGCCATAATATTAACGGTCATCTTGTGGCAGCTTTACAAAGTTGTACCCCAAATGCAACATTTAGTCAGCTTTTTGCCGCAATGGCATAGCTTAGGCTTACTTTTAGCTGCTGTAGCTTTTTTAGCAAGTAATTTATTTTTACAAGTTCCCGTGAGTGTGGCACGGATTTTAGTGACTAATGACACAGAATTTGCTGCCCTCGAACCGTTATCTTTAGAAAATATCAAGCATGATTTCACTATTTTAGGGGTGCAAGTTAATCAAATTTTACCCAGGTTGTTTCAATCCTTCATCGGGAGCAATAGAAACTCGCAGCAGCCCTAAAAATCAGAACCTAATCAATTTCTTCGCAGAGTATACGCTGTCTTATTCAGACTGATTCGTATTTGCTCACAATGAAAACTGCCATAACTTTAAAAGTTGAGGAATCAGGGACTATGACTCCAACTTCTGCTGCTAGTAATCTCCAATATCCCCCAGATACCGAAATTTGGTATAGCCTTAAATGTGCGATCGCGGCTAGTTCCGGTTTCCAACGTTGGCAACTAGAACGTAATACCCAATTACAAGGTTTGCGCCTGGAACAACAAGTACAAAAGTATTTAAGAGAAACTTTAGAAACTTTAGCTTACTAAAATCAATTTATCCTAGCTTGTTTATTTACAAGCAATACTTTAAGGGAAGCATGATGATCATGCTTCCCTTAATCTATAGCAATCCTAAACTACTTATGAGAAAATACGGAGAAAGTAAGAAAGTAAATTATATAACAAGCAAGCAGTTGTGGTTATGTGGATACAGTGGTTAGAAGATTTTATCAAAAATAGTCAAGAACAACGTGAAATCAAGCGAGCTACAGCAGTCAAAATGCTGTTATATGGATATAAGCATGAAGAAATAAT
>NZ_JACJQW010000075.1:0-15379 GCF_014696905.1 Nostoc sp. FACHB-190 | reverse complement strand
GTATCAACTATTTTTTGGCGAAAGTCGAGGGAATATGGTTTCATTTTTACCCTTGAGTAGATACACTGATTTATTTTAATTAGTGTACTTCATTAGACTGGTAAACGCTATAAATATTCTAGGTCTTCAATTGATTTAAATAGCCGATTAGCAATATATTCTTTTGTCGAGTGCCAGACCAATTCAATTAAATTATAATCTGGGCTATATTCCGGGAGAAACTCTAAATGAATATTCGGCATTTCTGCTTCAATTTTATTGATATACTCTTCTCTTTTGTGAAAACTTGCATTATCAAGAATAATAACTATTTTTGCTCCTTTCTCCGCAAAATCTTTAGCTTGATTACCAGCTTCTACCCATTCAAAAATTATTTCTTCATAAAAGATTTTTAGGACTTTGTAAAAATTATCTGCGTTCCCTTTATCGATAAATTCTACAAATCTTTTCTTATCTGAATACCTTAATCCTCCCATCACATTAATTCTTCCTTTTCTTCTGTCTCCTCTCACGTTTTTTCGGTTGCCTTTTTTACCCCATGATTTTCTTCTTATCACTCTCAAACTAAAGCCACTTTCGTTCAACTCGATTTTTCATGGACAAATTTCTTAAAACTTGTCTATCTCCAACTTTGGATGATAATTATTTGTCAAAAAATGATGCTTCGACACAAGTTCTCTATTTAAATAACAGAATTTTCTCTGATTTTTTTCAAAATGAGAATTGCTGGAATGAAAGCATTCGCCTGTCCATACCAATCGGATACGCGCGATGGGGGAGCCATATATTGCCCTAGTTCCATCATGTATTCCAAACCGGCGATCGCTTTGTCGTCATTAATTGCAGGTTGTTCATCAGCACCAAACACCGATCCGCCAAATGCCCATAACCAAGAGGTCATATCACAGTTCAAAGCATAGGAACCCGGTAGCCATTGCCCAGTTGTCCCAGACATTTGGGGCGATTTTGCTTGATGAATGGCTTTCACCACTTCTAAATATTCCGACATGGTGGTAGGTACTTTTAGCCCCAACTCCTGCAACACATCCCGGCGATACATCATGATAAAGATGGGAACATCAATGGGAATCCCGCCCAATTGCCCTTTGTAGGAAGCAGTGTTATCTAATAGGGGTTTGAGGATGTCGTCAAAGTTGTAGCCGGGATAAGCAAAATCTTTTTTATCTAATAGGCTTTTGGGGTTAACGCTATCATGAATAAACCTTCCAATCCAGGCTTGATCAACATAGAAAATATCATGCACCCCAGCTTGTCGCGCTGTGTCTTGGGTGATCCGGGCGAGGACGCGATCAAGGGGAAGCAGATCCCATTCCACTTCAATTCCCGTCAAGGGAGTAAACTGTTGTTTGGTAATCTTTGCGATCGCCTGACAGGATGCCATATCTTCTGTGACAATCCGGAGGGTTTTACCCTTGAGAGATTTGCCAATTTCCTTAAGAAACTGTTTTTGCTCCGAGGTGAGCAGATCGGCTAGTTCTATTGGAGTAGGCGATCGCTTTTGTAAAGGCTGACTGCAACCACTCAAAAAACGGGCGCTACTAAAACCAAAGCCAGCCAATCCTAAAAATTTTAGGAACTCACGACGGTTGATTCGTCTTTGTCGAAATTGCTTAACTGCTTTAGCTACAGCTAAACGTTGTTGATAATCTGCGTCATTCATAAAAATGTATCTGAGGGAATTTTTTAAAAGTATTATTGAATCAAGTAATACCAATTTAAGAAAAGAATGCGACAGATAGAAATCAGGAAAGTCTTACTGGAGCTAGATTTCTTAATTGCGTTAGCGCAGCGTTAGCGAGCCTGCGAGCGTCATTGCGAATTGCGAATTGGTATAAGGTAAAACTATTGTCAACACCTCAGTAGTTAGTATTCCCAGATACGCTCAGAAATTTCAAAATACTGGAATTTCCATCACAAACTCAGTACCTTCACCCACAACAGAATTACAAATCAACTTACCACTGTGGGTTTCTTCGACAATTTGTTTAGCTATAGCCAAGCCTAAACCTGTACCTTTACCTACAGCTTTTGTTGTAAATAAATGGTCAAAGATTTTGCGTTTTACCTCTTCGCTCATGCCTTTACCATTATCAGTAATGGAGATTTTCACAAATTTATCTACTATTGATGTGGTAATTGTAATGGAGTTAGGGTCAGCCTGAATTTCCTCAAAATTACGGCCGTGACTCCATTCCTCTAATGCGTCAATGGCATTAGCCAAAATATTCATGAATACCTGATTTAATTGCCCAGGGAAACATTCAACTTGGGGTAGATTACCGTAATTAGTTATTACTTCAATTGCTGGACGTTGTTCGTTAGCTTTGAGACGATGTTTGAGAATCAAAATTGTACTATCAATACCTTCGTGAAGATTAAATGGCACTTTGTATTCTCTATCAGCACGGGAGAAAGTGCGTAGAGAAGTGCTGATATTTTTTAATCTGTCGCAAGCCATTGTCATAGAATCCAGCATTTTAGGCAAGTCTTCTATGGTATATTCCAAGTCAATTTCTGACTCGTGGTCGAGGATTTCTTCAGTTTTATCAGGTAAAGTTGCTTGATAAATTTTTAAATGTTCGATAATATCGGCAAAGGTGGGTTTAGCTTGTTTGAGACTGGCAGCAATAAATCCTAAAGGATTATTCATTTCGTGAGCGACACCAGCAACTAAGTTACCCAAGGCGGACATTTTTTCACTTTGAATAATTTGTAATTGGGCTTGTTGTAAATCTTGTAATGCTTTTTGTAGCTCTTGTGCTTTTTGTTGAATTTGGACTTCGGCAAGTTTGCGCTCAGTAATATCATCTGCTAGGGAAGCAACTCCAATTAACTCACCGTCTGCATTGACAAGCGGATTGTTATACCAAGCACAAATAATAGTTTTACCATCCTTGGTAATATTTTCATTGATACAGTAATTGCCACCTTGCTGCAATAAAAGATCGGTGGTAACCTGATTGATTTGTGTTTGAATCGGGGGAGGAATAATCAATTGGACTGAACTACCCAAAACTTCCTGTTTGCTATAACCAAATATTTTTTCTGCGGCTGGATTCCAGTCAGTAACACAGAAATTAGTATCCCACTCTATGACTGCCAGTGGAGTTTGTTGTACCAATAACTGGAGGCGTTGTCCTGATGCTTGCAAGCGAATCTGTGCAGAATTTAACTCATCCAGCGATCGCTCTAGCTGTTGTTTTGATTCCTGAGAATGTTGATAAAGTTGGGCATTTTCTAGAGAAATGGCAGCTTGAGCGCAAAGTAAATTCAGGAGTTCGATGCGATCGCTTGTGAACGCTCCCTTTAGGAAATTATTTTCTAGATATAAAATCCCCAGTAATTTACCTTGATGCAAAATCGGGCTACACAAAATACTTTGAGGCTGTTGACGGATAATATAGGGGTCATTGACAAAGGCGATATCTGCGGTTGCATCCAATAAAACAACAGTTTGTTGACTGTGCTTGACTTTATAAATCAGCTTGTGGGGAATATCTTGTCTGTCTTCAATGGCAAGACTTTGCAACACAATGGGTTTTGTTCCTTGGGTAATTGCCCCTTGAATTAGCAGATGATTGTCTTGCAACAGCATCAACAGGCATTTATCAGCCCCAGCATTTTCGATGATGATGGAAAGTAATGATGCAAGTAGTTTGCCCAGTTCAATTTCACCAGAGATCGTCTGAGATGCTTTGAGAATTGCTTTTAAATCGAGAGTATCGGAGACACTGCTGCTGGATGTACCCGAACTAGTAGATGTCACAGTCCCCAAAGCGAAGATAGTTTCTTTAGTTGAAAGAGGCGAACGGCTTTGCTGTAATATGGGTGCAAACAATTGGGGATAACGTTTTTCTAAGTCGGCCACTTTGGCTTTTGCACCCCAACGGGCATAACAATAGTAAGCTTCAATCATATATTCTTGAGCTATACGCTGTTTGTCCCAATCAAGATAAAATTTGGCGGCGAGTTCGTTAGCTAGTGCTTCTTCTTGGATATATTCGTTAGCTTTCGCCCCAGAAATTGCCTTGTCATAAAATTCAGTTGCAGCGATTTTTTCACCCAAAACCCGATGACGTTCAGCCTCCACTAGATACCATTTATGCAAGTGATTCATGGTTGCTTGTTGCGCCCATTGATGCAGAATATTTTGATGGCTTTGCATCTGAAGCAGAATGTCTGCTGACTCGGTTGGCGACTGACTGGGTAAAAGTGCTAGATGTGTGAGGGCAGCATAAAAGTGGAAAATGCCAGTATGCACAGATCCGGCTGCTGCCATAAAATAGGGCTGGATTTGGTGAATATAGTCAAGGGCATTCTGATAATTGCTAAACAAGTAGGCAAGCATCAGTTTGTAGACATAGCCAAAAGCGATAGGCACGAGATCGTTGTCCTGCTGATGCTTCGGCCACATTAGTGTTTCATTGTAAAAAGTGCCAATCAAGTTATCAGGTTGGCTGACTGTTTCTTGCAAATTCTCCACTACTTGATGCACTGAGTTTACTAGAATACAAGCCGCATCCTGTTTCACTTGGGTCAAAAAAAGGCTGTAAGGAGGTAATTCGGCAGACAAAGTATCTAAGTTAACATTAGCGAACAATGAGATATGGGCATGACCTTGCATATTATAGCCAGCGTAGAGAAAATTCCCAGTTTCCATACAACCTGTATAGGCTTCTTTCATCGTCAATAGCGTTGTTAAAAGTGATTGTTGGCGATGTTGGATAAAACCTCCAAAAATGCCGGCGACAAGGCATTTCATAGCCTGATTATTGAACTTTTCATGTAACGAGATAGCTAAATAACCAAACTTGTAGCCAACTTCCACCTCATTAAAAAAAGCACATAATACCATGCCATAAATTACATATCCTATGGTTGAGGCGGGATGATTACCAAATTGCAGCGATAAGCGTACCATTGTTGCACTCAACAGGGGTAGTAAACTCGGATTACCAACCAATATGGGTGCAAACAAAATTTTCAACAATTGCATTGCTGCGATCGCTTTGGGTTCACTCATCATGGGTAAGTCGATGAGTGACTCGATTTCTCTGCCGTTGAGTTGGCCTTGCAAGTCTTGTAAGGCTTGGCTAATCTTTGCTTCGTCTGCTTGTGTGGGTAAATCTATGCCAAATTCTGCTAGTGCATCTCTGGCGATGGCGATCGCTTCTAACATCTGGCTGCGAGCTGTTTGGGCTGCGATTTGAATTTCAAAAATCTTCACTTTGTCAAAAATCGTTTTTGCCTGCTGCAATACTAGTGCAGCCTGTTGTTCCATGCTCTCGAAATCACCATTTAAATAACTGGCTTCGGCAGCTGCTACATACAAATTTAGGGCTAATTCATATTGTGTTTGCCAGCAGTCGGACTCTAAAAGGGCGATCGCAATTTGGAAATACTCGGTAGCGGCGGTATAAGCAGTAGCGGTTTGAGCTTTTACCCCAGCTTGAAAGTTTAATTGGGCTAGGGTTTGGCGATCGTTTGCTTGAGTGATCAATCCCAGCCCTTGATTTAAATGCCCAACAATATCAAAGATTCTTTCTTCTTGCTCATTCTCTAACAATCGTTGTTGAAGTAAGCGTCCAATTTGTAGATGAGTTGTTTGTTTTTGGTCATCAGGAATCAGAGAATAAGCGGCTTGTTGCACTCGGTCATGTAGAAATTTGTAATTAACGTTTTGTTGATTTTCTGGAGTAGATGCTTGAGTTTCTTGCCCGACATAAAACTTATAAACATCACCAATTGGTAAGATTAATCCTTCTTGTAATGCTTTCCATAAACAAGCTGCTGTTTCAATTTCCGATTGTGATGAAACAATGGCTAAAGTTGCTAAATCAAATTGATTACCAATACAAGCCGCTAACTGCAATATATTTTGTGTTGATGGCGGTAGTTTTTGCAATTGCAGACTCATAAAAGCCACAACATCATCTGTAACTGATTGCGCCTTGACTTCAGCTATATCACATTGCCAACAGCCTAATCCAAAATCAAATTTAACCAGTCCATCTTGATGTAATGCTTTCAAAAACTGGGTAACAAAAAATGGATTACCTTGAGTTTTTCGATAGATTAATTCAGAAAAATTCCATACCAATTCTTCTGGACATTTAAGTGTGTCAGCAACTAATTTATTGACTTCAACTTTACTTAAGGGTGCTAAGGTAATTGTGTTAATTGTTGCCTGTGTTTTCTGAATTTCACTCAAGGTCAGCATTAATGGATGTGCTGGGTAAACTTCGTTATCACGATATGCACCAATGATGAAAAGATGACCAGTATCTGTCATTAATAGCTGCATTAATTTTAATGATGCAGAATCAGCCCATTGCAAATCATCAAGGAATATTACTAAGGGATGTTCTTTATTAGTAAAAACTTGGGTGAATTTTTGAAATAATAAGTTAAAGCGATTTTCGGCGGCTGTTCCTGATAGTTCTGGGGCTGGTGGTTGTTGTCCAATAATTTTTTCTAATTCGGGAATAACTTCAATAATTACCTGTCCATTTTCCCCAACAGCCTCTAATATTTGATTTCTCCATTGCTGAATCTGTACATCACTTTCAGTCAATAATTGCCCCATTAAATCACGAAATGCTTGCACAAATGCACTAAAGGGAATATTGCGTTGAAATTGGTCGTATTTACCTTTAATAAAATAGCCCCGTTGTCTAACAATCGGTTTATGCACTTCATTAACAACGGCTGTTTTCCCAATTCCAGAAAAACCCGCTACCAACATCATTTCTGTTGCGCCTTGGCTGACTCTCTCAAAGGCTTCAAGTAGAGTTTTTACTTCGGTTTCTCTGCCATAAAGTTTATCAGGGATGATGAAGCGATCGCACACATCACGCTGTGCAATTTCAAAACTTTCAATCTCACCAGTTTCTTTTAATTGAGTTAGACATTTTTCTAAATCAAATTTCAATCCCAACGCACTCTGATATCTATCTTCAGCATTTTTCGCCATCAGTTTACTGACAATTTCTGAGATAACTGAAGGGATATCTGGATTAATTTCGTGTATGAGTGTGGGAACTTTCGCAATATGAGAATGCACCAATTCCATCGCATCATTAGATACAAATGGTAATTCTCCTGTTAATATTTCATAAAAAGTTACACCGAGGGAATAAAAATCTGTGCGATAATCAATTCCCCGATTCATTCTCCCTGTCTGTTCGGGAGAGATATAAGCTAATGTTCCTTCTAAAACATTGGGGTTAACTAGAGTTTGGGTTTCTCTGGGTAATAATGAAGCAATACTAAAGTCAATTAATTTAACTTGCTTAGTTTGAGGATTAATTAATATATTGCTGGGTTTAATATCTTTATGAATAATTCGCTCGTGGTAGAGTAGGTTGAGGATGTCGCACAGTGCGATCGCTATTGCTAAAAACTCCTCTAAAGAGGTAACACCCTGATTTTCCGTAAAATAATCCTTGAGGGAAATTCCGCCAAAGTCTTCCATAACTAACATATAGCCATTATGTAGGGACTCAAGGCTATATGTTTGGATAATTAGAGGTGAGTTGAGATTTTTGCCAATGGTGTATTGATTGCGAAATAGCAACAATTCGCTAAAACTGGGATAAGGATTTTTCAGTAGTTTGATTACTACTGGTACTGAGTCACTGTCTCTGACTGCACGATAAACTAGCGTTCTGGAACCATTGTAAAGTTCTTGTGTAAGTTGATATCCCGGAATAATCACAAGATTGCTCACCATATTACATTTATCTGATAATTTCTCAATCTAGTATTCCCAGATGGATGAATTTATCTGTAACTTATAGCTAAAATTTAAACAAGTTAATCTACATGAATACGTATATTCACTGATAACGGGTTGGCAACATATAGGACTGATATTTGATTTGGAAAAAAATCAGTACATTCAGATTAGGCTTCTTTCCTACTCCCGACTCCCCATTCCCCATTCCCTATTCCCTACCTACACAAATAAATTCAGAAATCAAACCGGATTCCTATAACTTATAAATGTGGATTTGTTTGACAATCTTCCGAAGCTTGCCTATTAGGAAGTCTATTACTTTAGCAACACATTTGGTAATCAGTGAAGAGTCACACCCAAAGAATAAAAATCGGTCTTTTGAGTAAGAATTCTTGCACCTTAAAGTTTCTAGCGATCGCTTATCTGATGATTGCACACTAGGCCATATCTGCGGTAAGCTCTTAAAATAGCGTACTGATAAAGATACACAATCGCAATCTACAATTTCAAATGCGAGTTTTATCAAAAGCCCGTGACGAGGATTGAACTCGTGACCTCACCCTTACCAAGGGTGTGCTCTACCACTGAGCCACACGGGCTTAACATATCTTTGGAGTTATGAGCTATAATGCTGTTAACTCTGCTGAATACTCAGTCATTATAACTCATAATTTCACTTTGAGAAGGTGGGCCGGGCTGGATTTGAACCAGCGTAGGCGTAAACCAACGGATTTACAGTCCGTCTCCATTAACCACTCGGACACCGACCCGCATGTCCCACGATTTATTATCTTAGCAGTAGATTTTCATAACTGCAAGGGGAGCGAGAAAAGTTTTTAGCTAAAACAAAAAGAAGCCTCTCGCTCACTGCGACAGCAGGAGCGATGAGATGAATTTTTGGGTGGCGACGAACTGACCCCTAACCAATTCCAGCCTTCGGCTTGACAGGACAAGGGGTCGGTGAGGAGTCACCATGATCCCTTGTTTTTCTGGTATAATTATTTTGGTTAACTTCGCCCGTATTGGTGTCTGATAAGCCTCTGCCCAGTGGCACTGCGATCATTGGTAAGCGACTCCGTTGCACAGCATAAAAGTAAGTAGGCACATCTTGATTAATACAAATTACCTTCGGGTTTGTCCGATAGAGCAAATAGCGCAAAGTTGGCGGTGTCGGTTTCCGTCCCGCCAAACTTTGCAAGACAGCCAGCATCTCATCCAGGACAGTGAAATTTGTAGGGTACAAGGTAAGAAATTGCATAGTCTGCGGTAGGGCATTCCGTGGACTCAAAACAAAGCTCATCGCCTCCGTTCGCGTAGCGTCTCCGTCAGGAGAAGCAATAGCTGGATTGGATGAGAAGCCCACACTGTATGCTTGCATCAGTGTGGGAGTATGTCACTCAGTTTCCAGAGATGTGTGTAGGGTGAGGATAATCATACCCACCCTTGGTTACTATCTTTGACTGCGACTAGAGATTAACTTAATAGTTCGCCTGTTTCTTGTAAAGAGTGTAAGCGTTGGTAAATACCTTCATGACGCAGTAGTTCTTCGTGGCTACCAACTTCCGCAATTCTGCCTTTTTCTAACACTACAATTTTGTCGGCTTCGCGGACTGTACTCAAACGGTGAGCAATCACAATTGTGGTACAAGTCCCTTGAATCGATCGCATTGCTAATTGAATGGAACGTTCTGATTCATAATCTAAGCTGGAGGTAGCTTCGTCAAAAATCAGCACATCTGGTTTAACTAACAACGCCCTCGCAATTCCGAGGCGCTGTCTTTGTCCGCCAGATAGCCTCACGCCACGTTCCCCAACAACGGTGTAATAGCCTTGGGGTAGGGTCTGGAGTACCTCATCAACTCTGGCAATCTTACAGGCTTCTTGCACCTCTTCCAAGGTGGCGTTTGCTCTACCGTAGGTGAGGTTGTCCAAAATTGTGCCGTTAAAAACATCTACCTCTTGGTGAACGATCGCCAATCTGCGTCTATACTTACCCACATCTAAGGTACGAATATCCCGCCCATCAATCAGAATTTGACCATTTTGAGGTTCAAAATACCGTAATAGTAGTTTCACTAAAGTTGATTTACCAGAACCAGAACGCCCAACTAAAGCGACTGTTTGGTAAGGTTCAATCAATAAGTTGATGTCTTGTAATACTTTACGGTTAGCATCATATCCAAAACTCACTTGTGAGAACTCTAATTTCCCTGTAAATGTATAGGGTGATTCTGTCTCGGTTTCTGCATTTAATAAACTAGCTGCATCTGATCCTGTTGGTGCTTGCAAAAATTCGTGAAACCGCAACATTGAAGAATAGCGGCGTGCAAAAACTTCTGCTAAGGTGCTAATTGGTTCGAGTTCAGCATAAGCCATACTAGAAAGAGTCAAGGTCATCACAAAATGACCGAGAGAAATTCGACCATTAACTGTGGCTGCTAAAGTTAACCCCAAAATCATAAACACACAAAACTGAATGACGCTTCTCTGCCAAGTAGCCAGTTTCACGTAACCTTTGTGGATACGATAATCAACTACTGTCAGTTCCCTTTGCAAACGCAGATTTTGGCGTTTAAGTTCTTGGCTTTCTGTAGCAAATGCTTTGACTGTTTTGATATTTGTGATGATTTCTGATGTACGACTTTCTGTATCTTCTGCGTATCTATCTACACGGCTTTCATGCCAGATTATTCGCTGTAAATCTTTTAAACTAAAACCGAGGATAACTACAAAAGAAATCAGATATAACAGCGCAATTCGCCACTCAATTAACAAGATAAACACAAAAATTCCCAACACACGTAATAATTTGGGAATCAACTGTCCGGCAATTTCTGGATAAGTCCAAGTGTGGTTGGAAATACCTCTAGCTACTCTGCCGGCAATGCGTCCAGGATTATTTACATCATAGAATTCTAAAGGGAGAGTGAGAATTTTTTCTATAGCTGTTTGACTTTTAGTGCGACGCAACTTTAAGGCGATATCCCAATGAAACCAATGAGTTAACCAAGGTTGTGTAGGCGCTCGCACTACCGTTACGATAAAAATTAAACCGAGTAAAACTACCAAAGATAGGGTTTTACCAACTGGGTAATTACTAACTTCAGAAATAGATGCGATCGCACTTTGTAAAGGTTTATCTAACGGTTGGTTAGACAAAACGTTTAAAATCTGCCCAATCGCATAGGGGACAATCAAATCAATAATTTCGTAAATGCTCGATGCAGTAATACTGAAAAGGCTCAGTTTCCAGTGGGGACGATAATAGTTGAGAATATCTCGAAATGTTGCCATGATCTATTCTGTCCAAGAGTGCGATCGTGAGCTTGGAACACTATACTACATACGTATTACAAAATAGTCAAGAGCTAATTTAGCAAATCATTCTTCTGGGTGATAATTATCTTCTACAGGAAAAAATTCTAAGCGATAGCGATAAAGCGCAACTGGTTGAGAAACCGCCCGAAAATAATCTGGATCTTGGGGAGAAAGATAAACAGCAGTAACTTGATCTGCTTCAATTGTGGGATTATTTGTCACTAATTTATGGTAAGCAGTTGTAGATTCTACAGAATTAAAATAAGGGCGAGAACCGCCTTTAAATAGTTGTTGAAAAACTTCTGCTGTGATGTATTTATACTCGGAAATACTTTCTATAGCCCGTGCTGTGACAATCGAGACTAATTGCCGTTCTCCACGTAACAATGTAATTTGGCGATTAGGCGAATCTGGATCAACCTTCACAGATAATACTGCCTCTTTACCTAAATAAGCCTTAGCTAAATTCAAACTATTAAAGGCTCTATCTGCTACTAAAACTGGTGGTAAATTATTGATTTGTGGAATAAATTTTATACCAGTTTCTATTGATGGTTTTGTTTTAATAAATCTAACAATAAAACTTACAGGCTGATTCAGTTGTTTACGGTTACTTTCAAAGCCAGGAGTAACAATATCTGGTGCTAATGGCGCTGCTAAATCTGCTAATGTACTTGTCACTTTCCAAGTACCAGCCATCCATTCAGGATAAGCTAAATCATCAGAAGCTGGCTGTACAGAAGTTAATTTTTTCCACTGAGGAAAGTTTTCTAAATGTTCAGATAATTCACCAGCTATTGCATTTCCACTCCAGCCCAGCAGAAATAAAACAATTAAGCAAAAACTACAAATTGCCTTCATTGTAATTTGGACGACTTGTGTGTACACCGTAGCCTTAAAAAGGGGGAATTTACTTCAAGTTTCCCCTTTTTAAGGGAGCCACTGGGTTGGACAGGTTCCCCGAATCCCTCAGTGGCTTGGATTTAGGGGGAATCTAAAATGTTTTGCAACTAACGAGATAGTTTTTAAAACATCTTCTAAAGTCAATAGTCTAAAGTCAAAAGTTGAAAGTTGATAATTTTTTACCATTGACTATTGACTATTAACTATTAGCTAAAATCTCGCAGCATTTTTTTCAATTCGAGATTATGCAGTTCTTCTTGTCCAATCATGCCACGGGCAAATTCTTCTAAATAGACACTAGCATTGCTGACAGTATCTAAGAGAGTTTTGTACAATTCTAATGCTTTCTTTTCATGAGACAAGCTTTCTGCCAAAATGTCTCTGACGGAATGCTTATAAGTTTCTTCCATTGGGGCAATTCTCAGGGTGGGATGTCCATCTAAACCTGTGAGAATTTCCCCGACTTGTTGAGCATGAAGTAAAGATTCACTGGCTTGGGCTTTGAAAAAAGCCACAATGGGAATACGATTCGGGCCAGTCACCATCAAGGAATAATGTGTGTAGCGTACTACTCCTGCTAACTCAAATTCCATTATGGTGTTGAGGAGTTCTATAGTCTTAGTTTGGTCGAGTTCTTGCATCAGTTGTTAAGTTCAGCAATATATAAATGGAGCCTGATGAGTCATTAATTAGGAATGAAGCACAGGAAACTTTTACGTTTCATCTCTAATTATTTGCTCATAGCTCACTTATTTTAAACGTTTGACTCTCTACTTTTTTGTTAGTTTAGAGTCTATCGCTGTGCTTTTGTACTTGATTTATCAATGATTTTTTGAGAATTCTGCTCAATGGTTTTGATTAACTGAGTCACTTCTACGGGGGTTTTGACTGGTTTGGCGGGAGGAACGGCGCTAGGCCAAACTTTTACCAAGTCACTGAAACTAGCTTCTATGGCTTTATTTGCATCGGGGCTACTTTGCGCTACTTGGCTAGAAATACTTTTATATAAGTCATCGGCATAAACCACAAAACCACGAGAGTCTTGATATTCAATGGCTGCGGCTATTTTACCATCTGCGATCGCTGCCCCATATTCAGAGTTAGCAGCATCCAACAAGCCATTAATTACCTGAAGCACAAATCCTGGCTTTGTGCGTTGCGCTTCTGGTAGAACTGCGATCGCACCATCTACAGATTCTACAGAAGCAGTAAAATCAGTTTTAACTTTGGCATTCTTGGGATTTGATTTGACTAAATCTTGCAAACTCACCAAAGTTGTCTTGAATTCTTTCACTTTGCGTTCATTCAACTGATCTTCGACATCCACATAAATTTCCTCAACTGGATGTCCAATATGAGGTTCGGCTTGTTTTGGCAGGTTTTTGTCTAACAATTCTTGGGCTACTAACAGGTGTCCTTTCATTAAGCCTAACTTGGTCATATAATCAACATCTTTGGCTTCACCTGTTAACACAACTTCCTGAACTGTTACTTGGTCTTTAATTTGGTCGAACTGTTCTTGGGTAATTACTTTTTTAGTCACTAAATCTTCGGGACTAGCATAAGGACGACTAGCCTGAATTTTGTTTGATAAAGCCGGTACACCTAATTTTGCTTCAAATTTATCTAATTCTGACAATATCGCTGTATTAATATTAATTTTTGCTTTGCCGCCATGACCGCTATGAGTTGTCGCTTCTGTGACTTGGGCTGTTGAGGGTGAAGTGGTTGCTGGCGCAGAGGGATTTTCTGCGGTTGGGGTGTTGTTACAAGCACTCAGGCTGACAATTGCAGCAGTAGCAATAGTTAAACAAAAGTATTTAAATTTTTTCATGTTTTTAACAGCTTGTATGACTTAGTGTCGTAGATTTAGCTATGCTCATTTTCTAGCTAATGCCATACTTTAGCAACTAGTGATTAAAATTTTGTATGTATTTTAATGTTTTTTTCAATATGTTTGAGATATAAAGCTACTAACATTACTGTTTGTTGTTGATTTGACGTAAATTCACTCGTTGAATTTAGTTAAGAAGTTTTGCGAGGAGGTTGCGAAGATTTATCAGCAATTACTTCAAATTGACCCATGCAACCATTTTCTGCGATCGCATCTTGATGAGGATGGAACATATACTTACCTGGATAGCGGAAAGCAAATTCTAAAATGTGCCGTTCTGCAACACCCATCGTAATCACATCCGTCTTCTCACTGGGAGTCATCGTCATTCCACTGCGGTACACATCAAAGAAGTTGGCGTGTAAGTGAAAAGTCACCGCCGGATCATATTCAATGATGTTAAGAACATACAAACGAATCAATTGATTTTGATAAATTGGGATGGGATTATCCATGAAGTGATGTGGTAATCCGTTAAAAGCATAATATTCATTGTGGCTGTCGTCATTGACATCATATCCAGCCATAACTAACACCATCTCATCAGCCGGGGGGCGCGGCGTAGGAGGATCAATAATAAACATCCCATATAAACCCTTGGCAATATGACGAGTCACTGGTGCAATATGGCAGTGGTATAAGTGAACCCCATAAGGTTCTGCATCAAATTCATAAATTGCTGCACTACCATTGCTGACTGGACGAATACCGTCCATCTCTGCGGGATGAACACCATGAAAATGTAGAGAGTGAGAATGTCCCGCCTTATTGAGAAATAGTATCCGCACACGTTCGCCTTGCTTCGCCCGTAACGTCGGCCCTGGAATACGACCGTTTAAATCCCAAACATTATAGGAAACAGCACTATTAAGCTGAATGACAGAAGTCCCCGCAGTTAACTGAAATTCTCTGACAGTCCGTCCGTTCTCCTGCTTCACTACGCCATAATCGAAATTTCGTAGCATCTGCATAGGATTTGTAGTTTGGCTTGTTGCTGCTATTGCCAACGGCGGGACTTTGACTATCGACTTGCTTTGTGCATTCAGAGTATGCCAAAGTGCAGCAGTACCAGCAACCCCAGCACCGCATATTCCCAGTTTCAGCAGTTGACGACGGCTGAATAGTTGCTCTTTACCCAGAAGCAAGTTGTTGGGCATCACCTTAAAATCACAAAAATGGCACAAAAAAAGTTGCAAAATATTTGCAACTAATTTCTTCAATAGTATAAGAATTAAGAATAACTGTCAATAATTGACGATTATAGATTGACATCTATCTGTAGTTATAAATCTCAGTTAGAGGTATGAATTTTGTCTGTGCGAAGCTGTAGATAATTACCCTAAATGATTTACCAACATCTAAGCTGTTAAGCATTTAAATTGGGTATAATAAAAAGCTGAATTAAGTAAAAAAAAGGAATAATGCCAGCAAAAAATCATTTAACTTCTCAGCAAATAGAGAAACTACAAAAAGCCTTAAAACTGGAAGAAAATGGAGAAATAAGA
>NZ_JACJQW010000074.1:0-17335 GCF_014696905.1 Nostoc sp. FACHB-190 | reverse complement strand
TGCAGTTTCATTTGCAAATAATGTCGTTTTGAGCAGAACCTTATTTGCAAATAATGTGGTTTCAAAATCGCCTTGTTTGCAGTTTTAGCCCTGGATGTTTGCAGTTCGCTACAAGTAGTCGGCTTTGATAACCTCGTACTCTTGGGCGACTTCCAAATAGTCCCACCAGCTACACCCAGGCTTGGATAGCACCGCCCGAATATCGCTAACTGCTTGAGGAATGAGTTGTAGCTGTTCGGCTCGATACGCGATCGCAGACGGTGTTGGCTCACTCCCCAAAATTAACGCCGCAGCTTCTAATGCCTTGGTATTGTTCATAGCACTGGCAAGATTACTCAAAGCAATACCCATCAGTCGTAAGCATTCTTGAGCATTTTCTTTTGGTGGTTCTTGCGCCAGCGATCGCAAATCAATCGTCTTATCCAGCGATCGCTTGACTTCCTTGTTTAACGCTTTGGTAGCCTGTTTAGTAAGAGTATTCCCCCATTCCTGAGCAGGACGTTCTTGCACAGCGTGTTCCAATTCCTGAATACGTTTTTGTAGTCTCTGGTTTTCAAGTTCTAACTGTCTGAGTCCTTCCAACTGGGAAATCCGTTGCTGTAACTGGATATTTTCTTTCTTTTGTTGCTGAAACAGGTTTTTTAAAGTGGTGAGTTGTTCTTCTACCTGTTGCTGGGCTTGGGCTGTGGCTTCTGTCTGCAAGCCAATCCGCAAATCCCGTTCTAACCGTTCTAGTTCTTGTTGGTGCTGCTGTTTGAGTTGTGCGATCGCTTCGGCGTATTCTTTGGGGTAAGTTCGCTCAGGGGTAAATGACTCAATTGCGTCATTACTCAAATCAGCATTGTTGACCAGTTCTCTCTCGCCATCCTCAAACGTGACAATCTGCTGTCTTTGATTGGGTGGGTCGGCTGAGATGGTTCCTGATTGCCCATGTCTTGGATGAGATAGTGACGTAACCTTGACGGTGGCAGGTTGAGGAACCACTGGTTCCTGAGTTTGGTGAACTATTGGTTCCTGAATCTGAGGAAGCACTAGTTCTTGAATTTGAGGAACCATTGGTTCCTGAGTTTTTTGGCGTGGCAGACGAGGAACCACTTTGTTTGCAGCTGCCGCAAAGTCTGATTCACTGGGTGAAGGATTATCTTGCAGTGCGATCGCAACAGCCTGTTTTAGTTTCTCTGGTTCCTTGACTAATCGGATTAACGAACGGGCTTGACGTTCATTTTTGATGTGTTCGCCCAATTCGTCAGCTGTATCCTTAACTTTCTTGGCTCCCAGGAGTTGATTGATTCTGCGGTAGCCACCCCAGGCTGATAACTCAGCTTGGCAGTATTCCTCAAAAGATTTGTAACCAGCTTCACGATAAAGCTGATTGTCACGCATTTGCAAAATCTCATCAACGGCCTGCCACTCGAAGCGGTCGATGGCTGTGAAGGTTTCTTTAATGCTGGTGTTGAGAAGATCGTAATTAGGAGTTGATGCTGTTTTAACGGTGTAATTGCCAATAACAGCATTTTCCTCTGTGCATAAGGCAGGAGGATTTGATATTGTTTGTGTAGTCATAGACTTGTTTGAAGGTCGTTTGACTATCCCCTCTGGTAGCGTAGGAAACTGACAGGGGGGAATCAACAAGCTAATGTTTTACTCAACTTTTCGCTTGTTTGTATTGTCTTTCAGCGATTTATCTATAGTTAAAGCTTCTTATACGTGTGCCATTTCTAACCATTATCTAAGCTTTAAAACCTCCCCAGATACCTAATGCAAGTGATGACTCTATATATTCATAGTATAGGCGTTGCATAGATTAGTCAATGCAGCGCATAGAAAATGTATATACACCCCATTTATGCAAAATCCCCTGGCTCATCGTCAGGGGATAAAGAATCAGGTTTTAAAGATTTACGGAGACGCACGCGCCACTGCCTGAGAAACAGAAGCTCATTTCTCAGGCTGCTAATTCCCCCAATACTTGCTCAACCTTTACTAATCTTCTTTCTAATTCCTCTATTTTTTGGGATTCGCTCTTTTGGGGAGTAGCTAAATACTGCTTCATATATTCGATTAGCAGTTCTGTCGCTGAAGTGTTATTTTCTTTCGCTTTCTTAATGAAAGCTTCCTTTAACTCATCATCTATTCGGATGTTCAGTTGACCCATACTGCTTCCTGCACTTACTTGTCTATACATAGACTAGCCTTGTTTATTTGTCTATGCAATGCCTATGCTAAGTTTTTCCTTAATATACAAGGGTTTGTTAAATTTTGCATATACAAATGCTACAAATAGCTTGACCTTTGCATAGCTATTGCATATACTGTATCTATACAAACAAAAGGCGATCGCGAGGTCTGGACAACTTGAGCGATCGCCCTTTGTAAAGACCTAACCCCATGAAGAGGCAGGAAATTCTAATTATGACCTACTTTACCAATACAGAGCAAGCATCAAAAGGTTTTAACCGCAACGCAATAGATGAGCTAGTCGTAGCACAGGCAGAGCTATACAACTATATAGAAGCTCAAGCGCAAGCTGTAGCACCAGAAGAATTTACCAGCGTTGAAATCGACTTTTACAACCACGAAATTTACGCCAACGGTCAACTGATAGCCCAAATTTCCTACGACCATAACGATTTTGTTACTCAAAGATGGCTGGTCATGGTCAACAACAAAGAAGAATTCCGTGCTGATGCTTGGGGTAGGTGCTACCGCTACATCTGCACACATCACAAGGATGGTTCATTACCAGTTCAAGAAGAAGCAGGGGAGCAGGGAGCAGGGAGACAAGGTGAGGAAATTTCCCCTCTGCACCCTGCACCCTGCCCCGTTGCCTCTTGTACGGGTAACGAAATCATGGCGCAGATTTTCAACGAATGCGAAAACCTGGGCTTGGAACTATTGGAAGACGGCATTTACCGCAACGACGAGAAACTGGGCGAAGTGGGTTGCACTAACGGTAACTGGTGGTTCACCCGCGCTTCAGACGCTCATCAACAGCGAATCCTTTGTGACTCAGTTTCAGATGCGGTTTGGTATGTGTCACGGGCGGAGTTGCCAGAGTGTACGGCTCTTGATGAATACTTGCAGTACAGACCGCTTGAGCAAATGCCTTCTGTGGAACTAAAAGAATTGCTCGATAGTGCGGAGTTCGTGGCTGCGTAGCACCAGGAAACGGGGCAGGGTTGAGGATTAACGGGAGTTACAGCTAATTCCCTTTTTCTCTACACCCCTGCTAGTCCTATCTACTACCTCATTCAATGACGTATTAAATATAACAATCTCTTCATCAATACAATCATGGAAGCTACAATTTCGATTCCTCCGGTTTGGCAGTACCCACGTTTTGGCTTTGGACAACGCACAGAACGCGGTCAAATAATCGGCATGAAGTATTACGCCGAAGATACATATTTAGCTGATGAATACGGTGCGGGTTGGCGTTATATTTTGCTGCCAAACAAGAACACAGAAGATGATGAAACACGGATTGAGGATGACATAAAACTGCTTTCAGCACAGGAGCTAAAAACAGTTTTAGAGACAGAAATTAACAGCTACCTGCGCCAAATTCAAATGCTGAAACATGAATTAAATGCAGTTGGTGTAAGCGTTGTAGTTGCTAATTCTACGGTTGAAGAAAGCACCCAACCACCTTATCCACCTCTGCACGATTTAGTTGATGCGGGTAAATTCATCCTCAAAGAAATTGCCAAACACCCAGATTATCTAACACTTGGATATCAGCCCGATCTAACTATTGGTGACGCTGAAACTGCGCTTTCTTATTTGGAATTGGAACTCGAACCAAGCCAAAGTCTTGCATTAGATATTGCTGACTAAAAATAAATAATACCTGAATGATCCCTAATTCATTCAGGCAGTTAAAAGTTTTTTGTGTTGTCCTCATCAACATTACACAAAACACAACCACACTCTCAGTATTCCAAAACACATACACAAATATGGAAACCATCAAAATCAACAACAGCGTCTTTCTCATTCCTCCCAGCCAACCAAAACTGCAAGCAAACTGTGCAAAAGAATACGGGCAATTTCTGTTGGATTGTCCTCCCAAGTTAACGATTCTGGAAGCACAGCAGGGCGGATATCTCAAAGGCAACAAGGCAGATTTTGCGATCGCTATTTCTCGCCCAGACCGCTTACTCACAATCAACGAAAACTTCACCAACGAGCCATTCACCGAACTGTGGGTGATTCCTGTAGCTGGCGGACTCAAGGATCAATTCAAGGGTCAGGCTTCGATGCTGCTTTCGTTCTTGATGCACCGCCGGAGCAAAGACAGTTTCGCCGGACTCTACAATCACTTCGCGCATCGTGCGTTTCAGCAGTGGTGCGAGGAAGGGATGCCGGGAGATCCGAAAGAGTTTTGCTATGCGGCGATCGCTTCGGTGCTGAAAAACTACATCTTCTGTGCTGAGTTCCAGAAGGTAGAAGGTGCGCTAGGTACGTATTGGTTTATTCAGTGGTCGTATCGCAACCCGCAGTCTGATTTTGAGAAGGATGCCCTGGAAGCGGCTGAAATGATTCGTAGCGGTGCAGAGTCTGGGGCAACACTTCACTGGGTTACTAACGAGACTTACGAAAGATGGTCATTAAATGCAGAGATTAGACCAGCACTGCCAGCAGTCTCGGAAGCAGAGGCGAGGGCATCGTTACAGCCACAGAATCAGGTGGTTGTACCCAGTAGAAAACGTTAATTAACAAGCAATAACGGCAATTCATGATTGAGTTGCCGTACCAAAATATCAAGCTTATTAGCTGAGAATTTGGAGATTTAATTATGAGTATTAAATGGGATGAATCGGAATTAGCAACTTTGTATGAAATGGCCGAGATGTACACTCCAAAGCAAATAGCTTTTCGACTAAAAAGACGGGGTTATCATCGCACAGTATCAGCAGTTACGAGAAAATTGAATTCTTTAGGGTATTCTACACGCCCAGTTCTAGACAATTACAGTTGCCGTGAAATAGCAAAAAACCTTTGTGTGCCTCCAAGCACAGTTATTAATTGGGTGAGGCAAGGTTGGTTGAAAGCCAAAAAGCGTTGTGCTAATCGTTATCAAGTCAAAAGCCGAGACTTAAAACAGTTTTTCAAACATCCTCCACAGCCAATTAAGCATCGAATTGCAGCGATAGATCCGCAAGTGGTGAGGTATTTAGTGGGGTAGTCAAAAATTAGAAACAATTAGGAGATAATTCAAGTGTTTCATCTGACCTACGAATTTAAGCTTAAGCCCACACAAAACCAAATTGCTATATTTGAAGACTGGTTAGAACAATGTCGCCGTGTCTATAACTATGCGCTGTGTGAACGCAAAGACTGGATTAAATCTCGTAGTTGTCGGATTAATGCTTGTTCGTTGCATTCTCAGTACATCATTCCTGCTGATACACCACGACCAACTTATTTTAATCAATCCGAAAGATTAACCCAAGCAAAAAATAAATATCCTGAACTTAAGAAAGTTTCAGCACAAGTTTTACAACAAACATTGAAACGTCTTGAGAAAGCTTTTGTAGCAATGTGGGAACAGAAGCACGGATTCCCTAGATTTAAAAAACCAGGGAAGATGCGCTCTTTTGTGTTTCCACAGTTAGGAGCTAATTCAATTCAAAAAAGAAGAATAAACCTTCCTAAAATTGGCTGGGTAAAATTTCATCAATCACGCGAAATACCTGATGGCAGTACAGTAAAACAAGCTCATATTGTTAAACGTGCTTCTGGTTGGTATGTGCTACTAATTGTGCAGTGGGATGTAGATGTACCCCAGCCCACGCCACAAGGTAAAGCATTAGGAATCGATGTAGGCTTAACAAGTTTTATTGCTACTTCTAACGGGCTAACTGTCAAACGTCCGAGGTTTTTTATTGATGCCGAGTGCAAGCTGAAATTGCTGCAAAAGCGCGTCTCTCGAAAACGTATTGGCTCGAACAACTGGCACAAAGCCCAAAAGAAGGTAGCAAAACTGCATGAGTATGTTGCTCGTTGCCGCAAAGATTGGCACTCTAAACTGGCTCACCAAATCTGTAATGATGCAGGGATGGTGTTTGTTGAGGATTTGCATTTAGTGGGATTATCGCGCTCAATCTTGGGCAAACACTGTTTAGACGCTGGATTCGGTCAATTCTTCAACATCCTTGAGCAGACCTGTTTTAAGCGTGGTGTCTATTTTCAGAAAGTGGACAGCCGTAAAACAAGCCAAATTTGTCCTAGTTGTGGTGTTGAAACAGGCAAAAAAGAATTGTCACAACGTACTCATGCTTGTTCAAATTGCGGCTATACCACTGATAGAGATGTGGCAGCAGCGCAAGTAGTTCTCCAAAGGGGACTTGCAGCCGTAGGGCATACGGTCAAGATGCTTGCTGAGGGTAAATTCATTGGAGTCCCTATGAGGCAAGAATCCTCATGTCTTTAGGTTGAGGAGTGTCAAGAAAATCAATTGATGAATAATTTCGGAGCAGATTATAACAAGGACTATTTAATTTATTTTGAATACAGTCAGCTACGACGATAATAGACAAAAATCTGGATATGGAAGAAAATATTACAGTTGAAGAAGCAATTGAATTATTGTTTAACCGTGAATCTATACAAGCAGCAATTCGTGCTGAAGATGAAGCTGCTTGCGATGTAAGCGCAGGACTTGATTGGGGTAATGAGCGAGTGTTTGTTGCCTTTATGAAAAATCCGGCATTATTACATAGGATGACAATACTACGTTTATCCCTCAACCGAGAAATTCGTCAGATGCTACAGGGATGGAATCTAGGAGTAGGGGAAGAAAAAGCTATTGAAACTGCATCTACACGTTTATTGTCTCGTCTACAATTACCACAGCAAAAAGCTATTCCTTCCCTAGAAAGTATATTGATGCGTGATGATTTGTACTCCGAAGAATTGATTGGTGATAGCCAAGTATTACAGGAATTGTTGAGTGTGCTGTACAACAATGAAGACTGGGATGCAATTGCAACTGTTGCCGGAAATGCAGTGCGTGAAGGTATCTTAATAAATGTTGAGTCATCTCGCTTAATAGCGTAACAAAATTAAATAGGGTTACTCTCCAAAGATGGTAAAGGCAAAGTGATGTGGTTTTTACCCGTCGCTTTATTTTTTCTCATTTCTGGTGTGGAGATCAAAGGTTTGACCTTACAGGGCTTGGTCATTTGCTCCTAAATTTTGTATTCTTCATTAGTATCAGTTGCACTCCCCACACCAAAGAAACTATGCCAAAAAATTGGACTTTGAAAATAGACCAGTTTTTCAATGCAAACCCCCACTGTATTATCGCTACCGTTCACGTTGACAGTTTCCCTGCCGACCTACCTCTAGAACCCAATATCAGAGAACCCAACCGCAAAAGCTCGACATACAGACAAATCTTTGACTCCTTAACCACTGAGCCTGACAAATTCTTCTCCAGACATAGTGGTATCGTGCTGTGTGCCAACAAGGTCAAGCCTAACAGTAAAAAGACTCAGCTAGAACTAGAGATACTGGAAGCCTCTGAGGGCGGTAGCGATGGCATTATCAATGGTGGGCATACGGTTTTAGCCTTTCAACAGGCCAGAGAATACAAGTATGATCTAAGTGAAGCCAGAGTCAAAGTCACAATCCACATTGGGCTTAGTGAGGACGATGCCAAAGACATCGCCCTGGCTTCTAATACTTCTGCCCCGGTTGACGCGCGTTCTAAAGTTAACGCTAGGGGTGATTATAAATTCCTGAAACAGTTTTTAACTCAACTGGAGCGAGAGGAAAAAACCAAATTCCGCATTGCCTATTACCAGAACCAAAGCGGTGCGCCCAAAAGCCCTCAGTGCAATGTCAACCATCTCATTAAGTTGATGAACTGCCTGGACAGGAACAAATACAACCCAGACAGCAAAAGCAGAACCAAACATCCACCTGTTAGCAATACGCCTTCATTGAGTGAGGCGGAAAGACAAAGGCTATCGAAATTGTTACCGTTACTGCCCAAAGGGTTATGGATTGAGCAACGGTTATTTCAAATAATTGAGGAACACATAACCAAGCCCAGACGAAAGGGAGTAGTTGACCTCGCCTCTATCGACCCGCGCAAGAATACACTGCTGCCCGATAGCCGATACTCGTTTGGGTTTGCTGCACCTGCTGATATTGCCATGCCTATTGTTGCTGCTTATCGGGTATTTTTGGATGAACAGTACAACTGGATCATTCCTTTTGATGAGTTTGCTGAAGATTTTCTACAGCATTTGTGGGCAAACTATTATAAGAAATACTTGGTGTCGGAGAAATTAGCAGGTAACACTGTTGGCAGTAAAATCTGCCGTAACCCGGTGATTTGGGATAACGTTTATGTTTCAGCCCAGAGCTACCTGAATCAGCAGTTGATTAAGATGGTGGGGTCGAACACTAAGCGTGAAGAATTGAAGCTGGTGAATTAAGGCAATAAAAATTTGGTGGTGCATTAGGATTTCCTGCTCACAATGCACCAACAGATTCAGTGTAAAGGCGTGAGTGCAAACCTTATTCCCAGTATGACTGCCAATCATTTGTAAAAACTTGCTGTAATTTTTTCTGATAAGAATAAGTTTTAATTTTTACCATCCAGAGGTTATTAATATTTTTTCCTCCTTTACAGATCACTCCTTCGTTTACATCATATTTACTTTCACGAACATCATGAATAAATTTGCCAGTTAGCTTACCTCGATAAATAACACGCGCAATATTAAATTTACTGAAATCTTGAATAAATTGTTCGGGATGAATAATATATTTATCGGTTTGTACATCAAAAATAAGCAGTTGTTTTGGGTCATCCTGCTTGTGCATTCCTGCAAATGAGTTCATCCCAAAAAACTCAGTAAACACAGTAATTTCTGGATATTGATAGTTCTTATTTTCTCTAAATACTCCTTCTAAAGCACTGGCAAACTCTCTATTAAAAATATCAGAAGCTTCTTCTAATCCTGGATGTGCAGCATTGAATTGTGCAATCCCCTGCTCATCCAAATCAAAGCGATCTCGACGCGTACCAAAAGCATACCAGCCAAGTTCAAAATTCCAAACCCAATGTAAGTTGGTTCCATCATATTTTTCAAAAGCTATGCACCGTTCCAAAGGGCAGTTTTTGCTATCTGGGATTTTTGGATAAACTAACTGTACTCGTACCATTTTTAGATAATTTTTCTCTAAGTATCTCAATCAGCCACAATCGAAAGTATAGATTTTACGCAAGTTTTCAGAGCAGTCAAATTAAGTGTTCTTACGCATATCTACCCCTCCAAATTATCAGGTGGGCAGAAACAACGCGTAGCGATCGCTCGTGCTTTAGTAATGGAACCAGAGATGATTCTCTTTTTGGAATTACAGCAAGATAACAAGCGAGGTTTACAATCAAAGCGGTATTGTATAAAATTTCCTCATTACTTGTTTGTCTTTTTAGCAGAGATTTCTAGCCAAACTACTTCTAGCAAACCTCAACCCACCTCGCAGATAAGGAACATTTCTCCAAAAGCTCAGGCTGTTATTTCAAAGAACCCTCAGTTTCCTTCATCTCCCTACTACCTAGCTTGGATCGCCTTAGTAAGGAGTTATTTAGCACTCTGCACAAACAATCCCAGGATTGTCAAACTCAAAAAATTCCTTGGTTGTATAAGCTTAATCCCCATCAAGATTGGCAATGAGCATATAAGAGTTCGAGGAGTTTGTATTCACTACCATGACTTATACCATCTTGAAGTTGCTCAACTAGAGAGAATCCAGATTGGGACAAACTGGGTGAGTGGAATTCATGGGATTAACTCACGAGTCTTCCATGCTTCTCCAATTAAAGAAGAGTATGACAGTTTTCTTGATGAAGCTCGGATTGCCATACATGAGTGGTTAACTCGACCTACTGCCTTCAGTCAACTCAAATTACTTTGCTGGATGACCTTGTTAATATTACAAGGCATCAATCCTTTTGCAGTCCTGATTCGGCACATGAGGAGTCTGAAGAAAAAGCCGGAAGAATTCCTACTTCTACAGGGCAGCCACATCATCTCAATAAGCCTAAATTATTCTCAATAGATTCAAAAATAATCGCATTAATCCATGCTTATTGACAATAATTTTAGTGATCGCTTTGGGTTTGGACAGTGGTTCAAATGATAAACGGCAACGAGCTTTGTTTCTCTTAACTCTGTTGTTAGATGAGATATAAGTAGAATAGGACTAAGTATATCATTAGAGCTTACTGAACAATTTATGGAAAGCCATCATAAGTTGGCAATTAGGAGCTTTAGATGCAGCGAAAAATAGAGTTAAAAAGAGGTCTTGACAATACATCTGTTGCAGCATCTTTAGTAGATTTAGGACAAAGACACGTTGATGATTATGTAAATGATTGGGTTGAAATTCTAAGGTTATTTACGCAAGAAGATAAATACTGGGACTGGATATTTAAATTAAGATATCTGGCCAATCAAGAAAATCTTGAAGGTTATGCAGTAGAGTGCGACAACAAAACTCAAGGTTTAATGATCATAGAAACACAAATGCACGGTTCCCGATTAAATATTGGTAAGAAACTAGTTTATGTTGATGGCATTGCTACTGCCCCCACTAATCGAATCGAAATTCAGCGTCCGCCTCAATTCAAAGGGGTTGGTCAAGCACTCTTAAATTTTGCCAGAATTAGAAGTGTTGAGCTAGGGTATGAAGGTAGAGTGGGGTTACCAAAAACATGGGTTTAAAGCCTCGCTCATCAAGAGAAACTTTGCTTAATTTAGAAAGAATTTGAGTTTTTAGCTTCATATTTTTGGTAAAATATTAATATGAAAACACTGAAGTTTAAGCTATATCAACACAAAAGAAATAGACACCTTAAACGCATTATTAATGCGTCTGGGGTAATTTACAATCATTGCATTGCTCTACACAAACGCTACTACATAATGTGGGGCAAGCACTTGAGTTGTGCAAAACTTCAGTCGCACATCGCCAAATTAAGAAAGCGTAATCCATTTTGGCAAACCGTAGGTTCTCAAGCAGTACAAGATATTTGTCAACGCATCGAGAAAGCTTACCAATTGTTTTTTAAACATAACAAGAAAGGAGTTAAACCACCAGGATTTAAGAAAGTTAAAAAATACAAATCATTCAGCTTAAAACAAGCTGGTTATAAGTTTTTGGGAGGCAATAGGGTAAAAATTGGGAATCGAGTATATCAGTTTTGGAAGTCTAGAGAGATAGAAGGAACAGTCAAAACATTAACCATAAAACGTACACCGTTGGGTGAATTGTTTATGGTTGTAGTAGTTGATAATTGTGCTGAGTCACAAACCAAGTCCACGACTGGTAAAATAGCGGGGTTTGATTTTGGACTCAAGACATTCCTCACTTGCTCAGATGGTACAAAAATTGAGTCACCCCAATTTTTTAAGCAGTCTCTAAACGCCATCAAAGTAGCCAGCAGACAGCATTCCAAAAAATTGAAAGGCTCAATCAATCGTGAAAGAGCCAGAAAGAATTTAGTACGCAGATACGAAGATATTTCTCATCGTCGGCGTGATTGGTTTTGGAAATTGGCGCATCATTTGACTGATAAGTTTGATGTGCTATGTTTTGAAACACTCAACCTCAAAGGAATGCAACGTCTTTGGGGTAGAAAAATATCAGACTTGGCGTTTGGTGAGTTTCTACAAATTCTAGAATGGGTTGCCAAAAAGAAGAAAAAGAGCGTTGTTTTCATCGACCAATGGTATCCCAGTAGTAAGACCTGTTCGCACTGTGGACAGGTTTTAGAAAGTCTTGATTTGTCTATCAGAGAATGGCGTTGTTCGGGTTGTCAGTCAGTGAACGGAAGGGATGAAAACGCCGCACTCAATATTCTTATGGTTGGGGCATCAACCATTGGGTTAGGCGATGTAAGTCGGTTTGAAACTGCAATCGCTGTTTGAGCCTAGAATCCCCACCATTCAATGGTGGGGAGTATGTCAAGAAAAGCAAAATATGTTTAACTGCGGACCTGAAGAAGAATACGAGAATCTAGTTTATTTTGAGTATGGAGTATTCAGACGAAGATAAAGTGAAAATTTATGAATCACCAACCGCAAAATCATAATTCTGAGGCAGATGAGCCAGTCACAACCCAAGAAGCTATAGATTTACTTTTTGGTGAAGGATGGCTCGATGAGGCTGTTCGTATCGAAGATGAAGCAAATTGTACTATTGGTGCTGGTTTGGATTGGGGTAGCGCATTAGCACCTTTAATGCTCAATCTTCCTTTATTTGGTCGCTTATCAACGCTGCGTGTATCTCTTAACCGTGAAATCAGGCTAATAATTGAAACATGGAATTTAGGCGTAGGTACTTCCTCAGCAGTAGAGGCAGCAAGGAGACTTATTAAACAGCGATTGATATCTCCTACACCTGAGCTATTACCTTACTTAGAAGCCAGCCTACTGCAAGATGATTTATACGGTGAAGAGTTTATATCTAACCGCGAAGCTCTCAAATTGCTACTTGCAGTAGTTCTTAATGATTCTGATAGAGCAGAAATTGCCGAGACGGCGGCTAATTCAATCCGCGCACAAGTTATGTCACAGGTGAATTTTTCTGAGAAAATTTCTGCTTAAATATTCAATAGAGAAACAATAACATTACATCAAATATTAAGCGTGTATTCTGACTTTTGAGTTCTAAGTTTTACTTTTGTAACACTTAAGCTAATCGATTAGCAACAAAATATTTTAACGGACAATCCCAAACAGCATTTATTATGGGCAGCTATTTTTGTGATTGCAAAATTACAGGCTTTTGGCAATTAGAAGTATAACCCGGTAAAACTTTTACCCCTGACTGAGTTAATCTTAGGGTTAGCGAAAGTCGGGCTTTACCGCTATTGTTCTGTATGGAGCGATGCAATAGTTTATTAGTAAATAGTACAAATTCACCAGGATGCAATACCACAGGAATAGCTTTTTTTTCAACTTCATTAGGGATTTCAAAAAAATGATTCCCACTAAAAGGGTCTGTTCCTTTTATTTTGCAATTTTCTAAATCAATATTAGGTAGATATTCAAATCCATTATCTTGATTAACTTCTGTCAAAGCTATATAAACATTAATAGTTTTACCATCTCCTTTCAGAAGTTTAGAATAAGAATCTCTATGCCAAAAAGGAATTAATTGCTGGGCAGGGTAATTTACCCATAGTTCTGACCGCCATAACGCTAAATTATCCCCTAAATGAGCATTCACCCTTTCTAATAAATTTTTATCTTGACATAATTGCCAAATTACAGGTGAATCTAAATGTCTTTCCATGTAAAAACGTTTAGTAAAAACTTGGATTAATATAATGAACAACGAGCCAATATCAAATTTAATAAATGATTTAACTAACTGTTTTAATAATATTTAAATTGGTAACTTTAAAAGAATTTCATCAAAAATATGTTGGGTAATCTCAGCTATTTCATTGCTACTCAAAGCCAGAGAGTTTGGCCCCCAAATTTCATCAGTACCATCATAATTAATTTTCTTGTTATTCGACTGCTGGTTACAACCAGCCCATAATAAACTACGTTCCCATAGTTGCTTTGACAATTCTTGATTTTGGGCTATTTCTGGTAAGAGAATTTCTTGAGCGTGACTATCTAAAAATTTCCCACTAATATTTTGATAAACTGGGGAAGTCGCAGCAACTAGAGTACTATATGCTCCGGCTTCTACGGAAATACCTAAACCTAAATACTTGCTGAGACGATGCCATATAGTAATATTTGATTGTACAAAGCCTGGATGTATTGCGTTAACAGTGACTTGAGAATTACTTAATCTTTGCAAAAGTTCTCTTGTTAAAAGCAATAAAGAAAATTTAGAAACAGCATATAATTTTAGAAAATTTAACGGTGTTCTTTTAACTAATAAATCCCAATCAATCCCATTTGGAGATAATGCTAAATCTGACGCTAATATAATAATGCGGCTAGGGGCAGAGCTTTGCAATTTTTCTAGTAATAAATAAGTGAGTAAGAAATGTCCTAAATAGTTAGTTCCCCAAATCAGTTCAAACCCTTCTTTGGTTTGGCCTCTATTGTTGAATATACCCGCATTATTGATTAATATATGTAATGGTAAATTGTAGTCATTAAATAGTTTTACACACCTACGAACTGAATCTAAAGAAGCTAGATCAAGCGGTAAAAATTTTACATTTTGATTTCCGGTAGTTTGGCGAATGTATTCTATAGCTTTTGCGGCTTTATTTGCCGAACGACAAGCAATAAATACATGATTGCCTAATTTGGCTAAACCTATAGCCGTCATTAAACCTACACCAGAGTTACCACCTGTAACTAGACATACTTGCATAATTTTTACTCTCTCAGTATTTATTTGTAACCTATTGCTTTCAAGTAGAATCCATCAAGTACAAAAGTTTAGCGTTAGCAAATCAACTCCTTGAGTTGTACTAAATATGATTCTTTAATCAAGCTACTTGATTGACATTTTTTGAATTCAAAATGCAAAATTCACGTAGGCAAAATTAGAAGCAAGACAATTAATTTTGAATTAAGTGATTCTGAGTACAGGCTCCCACTGATTCTTAAAATTAGTGGTGGGTTCAACCTAGGGTGTTGATTTTGTGGGAGAGATGCTCAAAATTCTTCATGCAGTTTCTGTGTCGTAAGTTGTGGCAGAAAACAAAATTCTTCTTTTCGAGAGCATGGATTGGCCAAAAACTTGAGATGCCCAGTCTTCAACATCCAAAAAACGGACTGTTTCTAATGCCTCTTTCACAAGAGTAGTTGTCAAATTCATGGTTGATAAACAAATACTCAAAAATATTTGACTTATTTGTTTAAAAGGAGAACGAGAAGAAAACTGCTTGTATTTACCAAAAAGTGATTCCAGAACATCAGAAGTTGCTAATAATGTTTGCTCAGATTTCATCTGAGAAATCTCGCCAGTCAAATAATCAAGAATTTTCTGAGCAAACCCTTGTGGAAAATCTACTTCCACTGTTAAATATTTTTCAATAATACTGAAGCTTTCTTGATTCAGTCCTTCAAGTTTAATGTGAGTTTCTACGGTGCGGGTCATTTGAACCATTTGTTTCCAATTGCTGAGTGAGTCTTGATAAGAAGCTAACCATCCCAACTTCTGTTTCAACTTAGTCAGGAGAATTTCTGGCTCAATATTTGGGACTAAATCGGTTAAAACATCTAGCGGTGAATTTAGCAGATTATCTGCCCACTCTAAAAGTTTTTCTACGTTAAAGTAACGACACTGTGAACGTTGTGCAGGAGGAGCTAAGAAAGATAGTTCAGTTTGTTGCAGTTGTTTTCGACATTGACTACACTGCTGTATAAAAGACTGATATTTTTCGCAATTTATTAATTCATGCTTCAGGAGTAAAGCCATTGCATGAGTTACATCATAGGTATAAATTACATCAGTATGATTCTGTTGATAAAGTTTAATCCCCCGTTGAATGTCACTTCCACGGTCAGCAATTATTTGTTTAGGACAACCAAATTTTTGAGTAATTTCTGTCAGTTTTTGCTCTATAAGTTCTCCTTTCGTTGAACTCATGATTTCTAATCCTAGAATTTGAACATCCTGATGTTGCAATCCTCGTTTTGATGGAAAAACTTCTTCTACTAGCAGTTGTTCTGAAACTCCTAAGACTACCAGACCTTTTTCTTTTCCTATTTCTACCGTCAAATCAACAATAAAAATCCAATCGTCTCGATATTCTTTATCTCTATTGAGTTCATACAACCCAATTCTCCCTAACCATTTTCTAACGCTACTAAAGCTAGGTGTATCGAAGGAGAAAATTTCTTTATACAACTCAAATGTCTTTTCAACCCCTCTATAACTGCTGCCACACTTGATAACTTGTTGTACTGAAATTTGTATTGTTTCGACTGAATAATGATGACCCTTGGCAACTAACTCTCCTTTTGGATCAATCTCTTTTTTTTTCCAAGCCTGTTTCTATGTTTGCTTTTTGTAGTTTTTCTTCAGCAATCTTGGCTCGATTCTTCCAATAATCTCTTGACGCAGATAAATCTCTCACTTTTATTTCTAATGCTCTAAGTTTTTTCTGCTTTTCCAAGGCTCTGAGTTTCCAATTGTCTCGACCCTTGTGAAATAGCCTTGCCAACCGACTGCTTGCGCTTTTAAACTCTTGCATTAATTTTGAGCGTCCTACATAGTTCTTGCATGAGAAACTACCATCGTCAAGCCCTCAAAGTCAACATCCTAGGTTCAACCCCCGACTGATTTCAATTTTGAATTGATTTGACTAGCTGATTTAATCTAGCGTTGTTGAAGAATTATCTAACAAAGCTAGTTTTTTGAGCGTTTCTAACTCTTCATTATTCATTTAGATTTACTGCTGTGATGCTGAAAAAACTTACTGGGTTGATATCTATATCAGGGTGAGCTAATCTGTTAATTAAGAATTTAGATACTGTGCAATAGATGGTTGTTGACGACGCAGCGCAGTCATCGCTTGCATCTGTATTTGACGCACTCGCTCTCTGCTGATCTGAAGCTTTTCCCCAATCTGAGCCAAACTTCGTTCTTGATTATCTAACAGTCCAAAGCGTAAAATTAGGACTTCACGCTGCACAGGTTTTAGTGTTGCTAACAGATCGCTTAAATTTTGGCTCAACATTTCTTGGGTAATTTGTTCATCTGGTGATGTCCCTTCATCGGCTAGAAGTTCGCTTAGTTCTGTATCTTGGTTATCTCCTACTTTTAAATCAAGAGAAATTGTCTTATTCGCCGCCGCTAAATATTCTCGAATCTGTCCCGGCTGCATCTCCAATTTTTGGGCCATTTCTGTCAGCGTGCCACGACGACCGAGGGTAAGAAATAGTTCTCGCTGCACCTTCTTAATTTGATTGAGTTTCTCGTTAACGTGAATTGGTAGCCTCACTGTCCGAGATTTTTCGGCAATCGCTCTGGTAATCGCTTGAGTAACCCACCAGTATGCGTAGGTTGACAACTTATAACCTCGGTTAGGGTCAAACTTCTCGATTCCCCTTTGTAAACCGATTGCTCCTTCTTGAACCAAATCCAAGAACTCCAGATTGCGATGCTGGTATTTTTTAGCGATTGAAACCACTAATCGCAGGTTAGCTGTGATCATCTTTTGCTTGGCTCGCTGACCCTGCTGGAAGATTCGATTAATTTCAAGTTCGCTTTTACAATACCTTCGCCAAAATAAGAGGATGAAGAGAGAGGGCTGATGTAGTAGAGTTATTGTCTTCCCAAACGACAACTCAAAAGCCACAACAAGCCCATGCCCGATATCTTATCA
>NZ_JACJQW010000073.1:0-17464 GCF_014696905.1 Nostoc sp. FACHB-190 | reverse complement strand
ATCAAACATTATTCAACCAAAACTAGATAGTAATAATTCTGTCTATCCTCAATCAGAGATAGTAGAAAATGAATACTCACAAACTGAGTTCAATGAAAAAGCGATCGCACCTTACAACACTGGTAAAGAATCACCAATTATTCAACCAAAATTAGATAGTAATAATTCTGTCTCTCTTCAAGCAGAAATAGTAGAAAATGACAACTCACGAACTACGTTAAATGAGAAAGCGATCGCACCTTCCAATCTTGGTACAGAATCAAACATTATTCAACCAAAACTAGATAGTAATAATTCTGTCTATCCTCAACCAGAGATAGTAGAAATATACGACTCACTCACTGAGTTAAATGAAAAAGCGATCGCACCTTCTAATACTGGTACAGAATCAGAGATTATTCAAGCAAAATTAGATAGTGATGATTCTGTCTCTCGTCAACCAGAGATAGTAGAACTTGACGACTCACAAACTACGTTAAATAAAAAAGCGATCGCACCTTCTAACACTGGTACAGAATCACCAATTATTCAACCAAAACTAGATAGTGATAATTCTGTTTCTACTCAACCAGAGATGGTAGAAGTTGAACAGTCACAAACTGAGTTCAATGAAAAAGCAATCGCACTTTCCAATACTGCTACAGAATCACACATTATTCAACCAAAATTAGATAGTGACGATTCTGTCTATCATCAACCAGAGATAGTAGAAACTAACGACTCACAAACTGAGTTCAATGAAAAAGAGATCGCACCTTCTAATACTGTTAGAGAATCACCAGTTATTCAAGCAAAATTAGATAGTAATAGTTCTGCTTCTACTCAACCAGAGATAGTAGAAATTGACTATTCACAAACTGAGTTAAAGCAAACTGCGATCGCACCTTCTAACACTGGTACAGAATCAGAGATTATTCAAGCGAAAGTAGATAGCGATGATTCTGTCTCTACTCAACCAGAGATAGTAGAAACTTACGACTCACGAACTACGTTAAATAAAAAAGCGATCGCACTTTCCAATACTGCTACAGAATCACACATTATTCAACCAAAATTAGATAGTGACGATTCTGTCTATCATCAACCAGAGATAGTAGAAACTAACGACTCACAAACTGAGTTAAATGAACAGGCGATCGCACCTTCCAATACTGTTAGAGAATCACCAGTTATTCAAGCAAAATTAGATAGTAATAGTTCTGCTTCTACTCAACCAGAGATAGTAGAAATTGATGAATCACAAACTGAGTTAAAACAACAAGCGATCGCACCTTCTAACACTGGTACAGAACCAGATATTATTCAACCAAAACTAGATAGTGATAATTCTGTTTCTCCTCAACCAGAGATAGTAGAATTTGACGACTCACAAACTACGTTAAAGCAAACAGCGATCGCACCTTCTCATACTGCTACAGAATCACCATTTATTCAAGCAAAAGTAGATAGTGATAATTCTGTCTCTTCCCAACGAGAGATAGTAGAAGTTGAACAGTCACAAACTGAGATAAATGAAAAAGCGATCGCACCTTCTAACACTGGTACAGAATCAGAGATTATTCAAGCGAAAGTAGATAGCGATGATTCTGTCTCTCCTCAACCAGAGATAGTAGAAACTTACGACTCACGAACTACGTTAAATAAAAAAGCGATCGCACCTTCTCATACTGTTAGAGAATCACCCGTTATTCAAGCAAAATTAGATAGTAATAGTTCTGCTTCTACTCAACCAGAGATAGTAGAAATTGACAACTCACGAACTACGTTAAATGAAAAAGCGATCGCACCTTCTCATACTGCTACAGCATCACCAGTTATTCAACTAAAATTAGATAGTGATAATTCTGCTTCTTCTCAACCAGAGATAGTAGAACGTGACGACTCACAAACTACGTTAAATAAAAAAGCGATCGCACCTTCCAACACTGGTACAAAGTCAGAGATTATTCAAGCAAAATTAGATAGTCATGATTCTGCTTCTCTCCAACCAGAGATAGTAGAACCTGACTACTCACAAACTGAGTCAAATAAAAAAGCGATCGCACCTTTCAATACTGCTACAGAATCACCAGTTATTCAACCAAAATTAGATAGTCATAATTCTGTCTCTCTTCAAGCAGAAATAGTAGAAAATGTCCACTCACAAACTGAGATAAATGAAAAAGCGATCGCACCTTCTAACACTGGTACAGAATCAGAGATTATTCAACCAAAATTAGATAGCGATGATTCTGTCTCTCCTCAACCAGAGATAGTAGAACTTGACGACTCACAAACTACGTTAAATAAAAAAGCGATCGCACCTTCAAACACTGCTACAGAATCACCAATTATTCAAGCGAAATTAGATAGTCATGATTCTGTCTCTCCTCAATCAGAGATAGTAGAAATTGACGACTCACGCATTGAGTTAAACCCAACAGCGATCGCACCAAATAATCTTGGTACAGCATTACCAGTCATTAAACCAAAATTAGATAGTAATAATTCTGCATATCATCAAGCAGAGATTTTAGAAATTGATCATTCACGAACTGAGTTAAACGAAAAAGCGATCGCACCTTCCAATCTTGGTACAAAATCACCAGTTATTCAGGCAAAATTAGATAGTGATAATTCTGCTTCTCCTCAACCAGAAATCACAGAAATTGACCACTCACGAACTGCGTTAAGTGCAAAAGCGATCGCACCTTCTAACACTGGTACAGAATCACCAATTATTCAAGCGAAATTAGATAGTCATGATTCTGCTTCTCTCCAACCAGAGATAGTAGAACCTGACTACTCACAAACTGAGTCAAATAAAAAAGCGATCGCACCTTCCAATACTGGTACAGAATCAGATATTATTCAAGCAAAAATAGATAGCGATAATTCTGTTTCTACTCAACCAGAGATAGTAGAATTTGACAACTCACTCACTGAGTTAAAGCAAACAGCGATCGCACCTTCAAACACTGATACAGAATCACCAATTATTCAAGCGAAATTAGATAGTCATGATTCTGCTTCTCTCCAACCAGAGATAGTAGAACCTGACTACTCACAAACTGAGTCAAATAAAAAAGCGATCGCACCTTCTAACACTGGTACAGAATCACCAATTATTCAACCAAAATTAGATAGTAATAATTCTGTTTCTACTCAACCAGAGATAGTAGAAATTGACAACTCACGAACTGCGTTAAATGAAAAAGCGATCGCACCTTCTAACACTGGTACAGAATCACCAATTATTCAAGCGAAATTAGATAGTCATGATTCTGCTTCTCTCCAACCAGAGATAGTAGAACCTGACTACTCACAAACTGAGTCAAATAAAAAAGCGATCGCACCTTCTAATACTGGTACAGAATCAAACATTATTCAACCAAAACTAGATAGTAATAATTCTGTCTATCCTCAATCAGAGATAGTAGAAAATGAATACTCACAAACTGAGTTCAATGAAAAAGCGATCGCACCTTCTAACACTGCTACCAAATCAGATATTATTCAAGCAAAATTAGATAGTAGTAATTCTGTCTCTTCTCAACCAGAAATAGTAGAAATTAACAACTCACAAACTGAGATAAATGAAAAAGCGATCGCACCTTTCAATAATGCTAAAGAATCACCAATTATTCAACCAAAAACAGATAGTGATAATTCGGTCTCTCTTCAATCAGTTGTCGAGGAAATTGAACACTCACTAACTGCATCAAATCAAAAACAGATTGCACCTGCAAATACTAGTACAGATTCAGAAATTATTCAGCCAAAAATAGACAGTAATTTAAAAAATGATAATCTAAAAATTACATCAGCATCAGCAGAGAATATCTTAAGTAAAACAGAAATTCCTCAATTGCCTAAAGCTTTAAAAAATATCTCAATTTTTTCTCCACTTTCTCAATTATCGAAATCTACATCGTCTCCGACCAAAGATAAAAAAAATTCACCAAAAGTTACTCAGACTCTTTCTCAATCTCATAATCCTACTTACAATATTCAAAAAAAATCATCACAAGATATACCAAATTCATGGTCAAATATTGCTGAATTATTTGATGAAATTCAAGTTAATAGTATTAGTCCAAAAACTATTATACAAACGCTCAGAGAAAATAACCAATCTTACAATAAGCCAAAAGCTGTAAAACAAATTAGAAGTGTAGGTAATGATTTTCCTAACAATGAAAATTCTATGCAATTTATCCAAGCTAGTTATGAAACATTCAACTCAGTCGATTCTGTTCAACAAGATAATAGTAATTCATTAACTAACGAAGATTCTACTTCAGAAGATGAATCGAAAAACTTAGATACTCTTGCACGCGAAATATACAAGATGCTAAAACAGCGTTTGGATATAGAAAGGGAACGCCGAGGAAATAATTATTCCGGGCGTTTACCTTGGTAAATTTATCTCATATCAGGAATCAATGTTTAATTCATAATGCTGACAAAGAGTTTTGAGTTTTTCTTTGATGAGCGATCGCACATTCTCCGGCGCTATAATCACACAATCTGGTGTATATTGCATTACTTCTCGAATAAACCAAAATGTACTAGAAACACGCCTAACAACTCGCCGTACTTTTTGGGTATCTGGTAGCCATTCATTGATTTTGTCTTCTGGTTTGGGTTGATATGCAAAGGCTAAACCTGCAAAGAGATACATTTCTACGTCTATCTCTGCTAACCCCAAACGCCATTCACCAGTAACAGGTAAAACCGCAGCATCTTGTATCCTATCTAAACGCAAACTCCAATTGTGCTGTAATTCTGCCACATCCAAGTTACCCTCAGTCTCTTCACACCAGCAATCAAAATATTGACGCTTTTCATGAAGGTTAACTTTGGCGTAACGGACAGTAAAATTCCAGACATGGTGTCTAGCATCTTGATAACTCAGTTGAAAAGGTTGCTGGCGTAGGATGTAACGGTCTATTTCTAAACGCCACTGCGGGGGTAAGTTCCCTAAAAAACTTTCGATGTCGTTGCGTAGAGGTATTGGTAGTTCGCTACGTTCGAGTAATAATTTTGCAATTATCTGCGCTTGCTCATTTTGTCCAACGTCTGCTAATACTCGCATCGCCCGGTCAAGCGCACGGATACGCGATTCTGACCAGTCGTGATTTTTACCAATGGTTAATTGATGACGAGCGATCGCTTCTATTAATTTGGAAATATTCGGGCGATCGCCCCACATCATACCAAATTCCAACGCTAAGTTTTCTAACTCAGCTTTATCCCGTTCTCCCAGAGACAGAGTTATCGATTGACCTTTACGACTCATTTTATACGGACACTTTTATGCGGACATATCTTGTCAACTTCTATTTTGCGTGCCAATATAGTTTTTAACAACCAGTTACGGACACTATTTAAGTTTATGTCCGAAAGTTACAAAATTACTCTCAAACCCGTTTATTCGCAAACCGTTCCTACACCTAACGGAGTGCAACTACCAAACAATTGGTCACTATCTTGGCATCAAGCAGCAACATTAGAAGCGTTACGTGATCCTAATATTGATGTGGTTTTTAACACCGCAATGACAGGCGATGGTAAAAGCTTGGCTGGATACCTGGATATTTTGCAAAGGCACTCTCCTGTTTTAGGGTTATATCCCACAAACGAACTCGCTAGAGATCAAGAAAAACAAATTAGAGGATACATTGATGAATTTCAGCCTCAACATAAACCGCGTGTTAATCGTTTAAGTGGACAAGAATTAGAAATTTATGCTGAAGAAGAAAACTTGAAAAAAGGAGTAGCTTTAGAAACTCGCGCTGGGCAATCTGAAATTTTGCTGACCAATCCTGATATTTTTCACTATCTACATTATGGGGCATATTTACTTTATAAAGATAATCCAGATAAACTCTGGAATAGAATAGATAAGCGTTTCAATGTCATTCTTTTTGATGAATTCCACGTATTCCAAGCACCACAAATCGCCAGTGTAATCAACACAATGCTATTGATTCGTCACACCAACAGACGTAAAAAGTTTTTGTTTCTTTCTGCTACACCAAATCCGCAATTAATTGAGAGACTTAAATTAGTGGGTTTTCGCTGTCACCCCGTTAACCCAATAGAAGAAAAAGACCCTAAGTATCAATTTCCTGATACCATTGCCGAGTCTCAGCAGCTAAAAACCCAAGGTTGGCGAAAAGTTACTTGGGAAATATCATTGCATTTTGTCGGTTTAGAATCTACACCTAAAGCTTCTGAAACTTGGTTAAAAGATAATGCAGCTTTGATTTTAGATCATTTACAAAAGCATCCAGGTAGCAAAGGCGCAATTATTCTTAATTCTATTGCTGCTGTGAAGCGGTTAACTGATTTTTTCAAAACTTTTCTCAAGCAGTATAATTTCACAGTTGAAGAAAACACTGGTTTATCTGGAAAAAAAACTAGAGAAGAATCCTTAAATGCTGATTTAGTTTTAGGAACTAGCACTATTGATGTGGGTGTTGATTTCAAAATCAATTTCTTGTTTTTTGAATCAGCAGACGCAGGTAATTTTATCCAGCGTTTAGGCAGACTTGGACGACATGATGGTTATGAACGTGATGGACAGCAGATTAATTTTACTAACTTTACTGCTTATGCACTTGTCCCTGAATTTTTGGTCAAAAAGCTTTTTGAAAAAGATGAGAAGGATGAAACACCACTATTGAAGTCAGGCGAAGTTTATGAACGTCCATTTTTTCACGATCAGATTAGGGATAAATACCGCAAAATTAATGATTTTACAGGCTATTACTTTAAATGGGGTGTTGTTCAATCTATGCGACTGGTTCGACAGTTAGGACATCCTAATATTAAACAGCAATATGCAGCAGGTAGTCAGGAAGCACTAAAGAAAGATTGTGAGATAGTTTTCAGCACAGATAAAAGACAAGCCAGTCTTAAAGCAGCCTTTGTCCGTAGCAAAGAATGGGAAAAAAAATGGCACGAACTTTCAAGAACAGATAAGGGAAATCCTATTTTAGAGGAGGCTGTGAGTTTTCGGGGTAAGAGTCCTTTACTGTGTGGAATTTACGATACTACCGAGAAAAATGAGGCTGATAAGTTCAAAACCTACGATTTACCAGGAATTCTTAGCAACTTGGAAATTGAACCGATGAAGGGAACAGAATTTGAACGACTGCGACAAGCGACAGCAGAACGCACAGATACAACTATTCCCAAAGGCAGATTTAAAAACTGTTTAGGATTTATGAAATTACTTCGCTATCGAGAAGAAAGACTAGATTGGAAATTTACTTATCCTGGCGACTTGAAACCCTTTGCTGATACTTGGGATGTACAGGTGTTGTTAGGTATTCAGGTTTGGCAACCTGCAAACTATTGGATTAGTGAAATTAACAAGCAATTGAAGAAGCAGGCATTAGTTAGTTATCTGCTGCCTTTTCCCTTAGAGAGAGTACGTCAGCAAGGACGATTGCCAATGCACTTTCAGATTTACCCAATTAGTGACCAATATAGTGTTTTAGATAATACACCACCATACTGCATTGCCTTTGGGCAGTCTGCACTATTGCTGGATACCTTAAGAGATTGGTTTAAGAGTAAGGGCGATGAAATATGGATAGCACAGTGTTGAGATCCCTGATAGGGATTCGCTGCTTTGTCAGCACGGTGGGTTCAGTATCAGTGAATTATGAGTCTGTGTTTCAATCCCTAAGAAGGGATTATTTAAAGACCCCACCACCATAAGATAGCACGAAAGAGGCATTCGCAGTTGAATTTATTTATGGTTACAGATTCATTATTCACTGATTAACTTCCATGTAGTGCTTTTACGGTAAAAATCAATGGTTATACAAAAAATAGTATGCTAGGCTCTAAAGTAATCCTTTAAACCAGGAAACACTTAGATGCAAAGCCAAAACTCTGACCCCTTAGACCAACTCCGTTATGCCATCAATGATCTGATTGATCGCATTAAATTGCAGCAGCAGCACAATATCATTCAAGATAATCGACTCTCAGATCATGACCGTAGAATTGAGGAAACGGAGGAATCAATCCAGTTGTTATGTAGAAAAGTTGCTCAATTCGACTACCTAATTGGGAGAAATCAGGAACTAGAAGAAAAAAACGATTTTTACTATAGAGATTGAAATATTGTCATTATGAGTAATTTCATTTCTGACGATTACAGAAATCTACTTATGGAAGTACAACAACGAATTCGTTCAGCCCAGTACGAAGCATTAAAGGCAGTTAATCGGGAAATGATTAACCTGTATTGGGATATTGGGCAGATGATTGTTATCAAACAACAGGATGCTAGTTGGGGTAAATCAGTAGTAGAAAAGCTTGCAAAAGACTTACAAGCAGAGTTTCCTGGTATCAGTGGATTTTCCGCCCGAAATATCTGGAATATGCGGAATTTTTACGTCACATATAGCCAAAATGAAAAACTGCAACCAATGGTTGCAGAAATTGGATGGACTCACAATTTGGTCATTTTAGAAAAATGCAAAGATGACTTAGAACGAGAATTTTACATTAGAATGACTCGGAAGTTTGGATGGACAAAAAACGTTTTAATTCACCAAATTGAAAATCAAACTTATGAAAAAACTCTGCTGAATCAAACTAATTTTGATCAAAGCATCTCAGCAGAGATACGTAACCAATTAAAGCTAGCAGTTAAAGATGAATATACTTTTGATTTTTTGGAATTAGCAGATGAACACAGCGAACGACAGCTAGAAGAGTCAATTTTAGCAAAAGTTCAACCTTTCCTACAAGAAATGGGTGGAATATTTGCCTTTATTGGTAGCCAATATCGTTTAGAAGTTGATGATGAAGAATATTTTATAGATATCCTATTATATCATCGCCGTTTAAAGTGTTTGGTGGCAATAGAATTAAAAATTGGTAAGTTTTTACCTGAATATATTGGCAAAATGCAGTTTTATTTAGCTGTTTTAGACAACACGGTAAAGCTACCAGATGAAAATCCTTCTATTGGCATTATTCTTTGTAAATCCAAACAGAGAACTATTGTTGAATATGCACTAAAGGAATCTAATAAACCAATTGGTGTTGCAACTTACCAAATAGTTTCTAAAGTACCGCAAGAACTAAAAAATCAACTTCCAGATCCAGAACAAGTTGCTAGATTGCTGGAAGGATTTGAATAAACATTTGGAATTAAAAAATGAATAGAGATGAACTAACTTTAGCCAAGATAAAATTAATCCGCAAATATTACCAGACTCTAGAAAATTTTAATTATATTCGCCTTGAGGATTTCTTGGCTGATTATTGTCAACAACTTCTTGCAGAAAGACTTTTACATCTAATAACTCAAGCCGCAGTAGATATCAATCACCATATCTTATCAAAACTAAATCCAGAAAATCATAATAATAACTTTGAATCTTTCACAGAGCTTACTAAATATAAAGTAATCACACCAGAATTAGCAAAGCAGTTAGCACCATCAGAAGGACTAATAAAACATCTAGTTTATGAATATGATGATATAAATCCAAATAAAGTTTTCAGAGCAATTAATTTGGTTTTACGGCAATATCCACTTTATGTTAGACAAATCAACTCTTATTTAAGTTCATTGAGTGAAGAAGATGGCTAAAAAAAGTAAGCAATCAGATGAATATCAACAATTATCACTTTTAGAAGCAGAAACAGAAAATGATTCACCCGCCGAAATATCAGATGATGATTGGATGTCTGGAGATGATTCTGACTTTCAAGAAATATCTAATCTAAAAGTCGAAACACAATCAGCAGAACTCTTAACTCTCAAGTTACTGCAAGATGCAATTAAATCAGAAAATGACGATGATTTAATTATGCAGGAATTTAGTGATTACGTTTTACCCAATCTTTTACGGGTAGCAGTTGGAGTTACAGCCAAAGGTGGGAAATTTTTTGATTATTTCGATAAAAAGAGAGAACAGGAAATAGAGAACTTCCACAAAAATAGTTTAGGAAAAAGTCAAAAAATAAAAAAGCCGAAAAAACTTGATAGAAGAAATGCAGGCGATCAATCTTTAAATACTCATTTACTCAATGGGTTACTACCAGCTAATTTAATAGAACGTTGTCTAAATAAACTTGATACCACTGCACAAAGGGTAATTCAAGAACAAGAAAGACGTTTATTAATTGCTGGGTTTATTTTACATGATTTTGAAAAGTTTGATTATCGGCTATTTCCTAAAATGCCAGATAATTATAAAGCGATTGGACAAGATAAAGAACAAGACATTCGCAAGTTATCTGTAGATGCCCACCGCGAAATTATAGATGTTATAGTCTGTGAATTAGGTCTTGATAAATTTGTTAGCCCTGATGAACCAATAGCATGGCAAGAATATCGAGATGATTTGTTATTTATTGCCTACAATGCCCAGCGCCGAAATGATACAAATCTCAATGTTTCTGAGCATGGTTTACAACCAATAATTGATGATTACATCCTGATATGTCTTGCTGATTTAACTTGTTTAGCTGATTTACTTTCCTCAGTTATTAAACATCCTCAAGATGCAGAACACCAGGCATTAAATGGAATTCTCCACAGTCTCAGTGATGGACAATTAAAATTTACCTATCATCGCATTTCGGAAAATCGCGGTGTTTTAACTAATGTAGTCAACAATGCTTTGATTCAAGCTCACACTAGTTTGAACACCGATGAAGAAACTTACTACGAACCGCTTTTATATTTGCCTACAGGTGTAATATACCTTGCTTTACGCGATGCTCCGCCTATTAACTTAGAAGATTTACCAAACTTGGTAGTTGATAATATTAAATCACTTTGTGCGGGGCAATTGCGCCTGCGACAAACAGGATTTGGCAGAGACGGAAAAGGCATGAAATATGCCGAATACTATAATTTATTTTTCGATACTCCTGGTTTAATGCAAGTAGCTTTAGATGCTACGTTACGCATTTTAAACCCTAACAAAGATTCTGTAGCTCAAAGTCGTAGCGATAACTTAATCAAATTTCAAAAGCAAGGGGTTTTAAGTACTGACTATGATTTTAAATTTGCTGACGACATCCGCATCGATCAGATTGCAGAATTTGGTGATTTAGTTACTCGTAAAATCTGGGATGAGACAGTTAATCGCATTGAAGAAGCACGGAAGAAAGATAAAAAGCTGCCAGCAGTACCAGATTTAGACTTAATTTACAAAGTTGCAGAATTTTGGAATTTAGCAGCATATTTACCGCAAATTAGAGAAATTCAACGCATCAATGAAAGTCTCAAAGAAAATAAATTAAAAGGTAATACTGGCGGCGTACCTTATGAATGGTATTACCTAGCAGCTAAATATTTAGAACATCACCCAGGTATTGAAAATGTCCGAGAAACTTGTAACCAAGTAATTAACTACTTGAATACTTTAATTTCTCCGATAATTTCTCAGTATCAATTACCTGATGGTTGGGAAGATTTAAGGCTGTGGGTAAACCGAGTTGTCACAGTTTCAAGTACAAATCAAGAGGTTCAAACTAAGACGCAAATTGAAACATTTTTAGATGAAATCAACAACTATAATGCTGCTAAAAAGCCAGGACGCGGACGACAATTAATCTGCTCAATTTCTCACTCTGCTTATACTGTAACTGAGCAGATGGAATCAGCAGTTTTATTTACACCGCAAGTTTATACAAACAAACAAATGTTAGGCGGTTCTAACGCCAAGCGCAACATCTCTAGTATTGCGGGTGTGGAGATGATGTTGCGGCAAATATTAATGAATCAAACTCAAGCAGTTGGTAAAAGATTTGAAGATGGTAAATATCGCTATCTCTATTTTTATCCGACTTATTACTTCACGCCAGAAACAAATAAGTTTTTACAAAAAGCTTACACAGGCATTGCTCAAACTCGCTTTGATACAAGCATTCGCAATCATTTTATTAGTAAAGATTTGCAAGCGAACTTGCAGCGAGAAAAATACCAAAGTGTTGATACTTTCCTCATTGATGAAAACCTACAACCGGAAAAAGACCGCACATTTAAACTGTCTTATCCTGAAGACCAACCTTTAACATTTTACTTCATGGCATTGCCGCCAGGACGAGACAGTACCGATACCGAATCTTGGGTAATGCCTACTTGGTTAGCATTTGCTTTTCCGATGATTTTAGATGTTAAAACTGTAGTTTCCGAGTCGCCAATTCCACCGTTTAATGATGGTGCTGAATTTGAGGAAAGCGTTTTTCTTGACAGTGCGCCTCATGCTTTTCGTGCATTAGTAAGACGCGATCGCTTCCGTCTAGACTACATCCTTGAAGGTTGGCATGACAACGGTACTCAATACCCCGCACCGTTAAATGTGCTTACCGCCGCCTACGCCATTCATTTAGATGTGAATGCGCGACAAGGAAAGTCTGGTTATGATGCCAACTGGGGAAGATTTACGGAATTGGCAAAGTATTTTGAAACTAGTCCTTTGTACGTCTTTTCTTACCTCAATCGTTGGGTGCGTAATCAAGGAATAGAAACAGCCAGAATTGAAAAAATTCGGCTTTATACATATCACTTTTACCCTTGTTTTGACCCTTATGCAAAATTTGACACTATCCAAGAGGAATTAATTGTGGGAGAAGAATCAAGCCTCAATCATCCGAAGAAATTAACAGAACTTTATCGCCGTTTTTATCGAGCAAATAAGCGTTATAATCCCAAGTCTAATGCTGTGTTAAAACCGATTGATATTGCAGCTGACACTATACTCAAAGCTGAGTTAAGTGTGTTTCATGGAGAAACCTTAGTTGCAGCAGTAGCAGCAGAAGTTTTTAAACTCATGGATCGCGTTCATTCCTCTACTGCTGAGGGACGCTGGGTGATGAGTAAACGGGAGGAAGAACGGCAAGCAGTTTTAGGTTTTGCGCGGTATTTTGTAGAGGAGGTATTTGAGAAATCTTTTGCAGGCGATCGCGCTCGTTTAGCAGGAAGACAACTCAACTTAATTCGAGACACCTGTGAATTTTTATATCGCCTAGAAGACGACAAAGAAAATGCAGCAAGAGATGACAAGGCTGCTGAATCAAATGATGATAATGAGTAATCATTAATTTCCCCTAATTCTGTTTAGAAACATCAATCATTATTGGAGATATATCATGGCATTGCTAAAGACAGTAGAACCCAAGTTCTTTCAAGCTGAAATTCCCTACAAACCGATGGGTAAATATGTCCATTTTCTAACTATTCGCATCACCGAATCTTACCCACTATTTCAGACAGATGGTGAATTGAATAAAGCACGGGTTAAGGCTGGAGTTAAAGACAAAACTACAATTAGTCGATTGTCAATGTTCAAGCGTAAGCAATCCACCCCAGAGCGTTTAGTTGGTAGAGAATTACTACGTAACTATGGCTTAATGAAGCCTGAAGACTGTGAATATAACGTAAATTTTGCAATGGATAATCCTGATTGTATTATTTACGGGTTTGCCATTGGTGATTCGGGTTCAGAAAAATCAAAAGTTGTTGTAGATACAGCATTTTCTATAACACCATTTGATGAATCTCATGAAACATTTACCCTAAATGCTCCTTTTGAAAATGGCACAATGGCCTCTAAGGGTGAAAATGGTTCTAAGCCAGGTGAAGTTACTAGTAGAATTAATCAACAAGACCACATCAGACCACAAGTTTTCTTCCCTAGTATTGTCACCCTTAAAGACCCTACTGAAGCTGGTTTTCTTTACGTTTTTAATAATATTATGCGGACTCGTCATTACGGCGCACAAACAACCCGCACAGGACGAGTGAGAAATGAGTTAATTGGTGTTGTCTTTGCAGATGGAGAAATTACAAGTAATTTGCGTTGGACTCAAGCAATATATGACCAAATGAAAGCTAACAATACATTACATCCACCTGAACCTCTGGATGAAGATGATGTCATTACTGCTGCTAAAAGTGCAATTGAAACATTAATGGCTGACGAATTTATTGTTCATACTGACTTTATTGGTGATGCTTTTACACCCTTGCTAAATGAAGTTAAATCACTCACAGGTAACGAAAAAGGAATTAAGGAACTTTTGCAAAAGGCTGATGCAGAAGCCAAGGCTTACGCCAATAAGCATATCAGTAAAAAGAAAACTGCTGCTAAAGCGGGGAAAGAGTAATGGTGTCAATTTACCGTTGTGAATTAGAACTCCACGACAGCTTATATTATGCCACGCGCGAAATTGGAAGACTCTACGAAACTGAGCCTGTAATCCACAATTATGCTCTCTGTTATGCGCTGGGTTTAGTTGATAGCGAAGTCTATTCTACAACTGTTGTAGAAGAACATTCTTATCGCTATTTTTGTCCCGAACAAGTACCAAAATATGAGGAGCATTTAACGCCACTCAATAAACAAGGTATTTATGTTACTCCAGCGCGTGCAATTACTCATACTGCCATTCTCAATACTTGGAAGTATGCGAATAATAACTATCATGTAGAGATGGAGAAAACGCAGAAAAATATTCCTAGTTTTGGTAGAGCGAAGGAAATCGCACCAGAAAGTATATTTGAGTTTTTTGTTATCTCCCAAAAAGAACTCAAATTACCAAAATGGATTCGTTTGGGTAAATGGATGAGTAAGGCTGAGGTAACAGTTGAAAAATTACCTCAACCTCAAACTACTGAAGGTTTATTCACTTGCAAATATCCTTTAAATCCTTTGGATGTGATGTTTACTAATCAAGTAATTAGCTACGATGTGGTGAATATGCCTCCTGTGAGTTTAATTCAAAATGTGCAGATGCGAGGGCAATATTATCAATTTAAGGAGATGCAAGACATCAAAATTCCGGCGCGGATAGAATATCATTTTCGAGGTTAATTATGTTCCAAAACCTTTGCCACCTTTTTTCTTCTTTTTCGTCGGCTCTATTACCATTAACTCGGCTGCAAAACCTGCTTCATTTTGCAACATTAATTTACGAATGCGTTGACGTTGATAAGTCTGTACTTCCGCCGCTAAGGGATGATTGGGGTCAATTTTTAGGTGAGTAATAGAAGAAACATATTTTTCTTTACTTTCGGGATTATTTGGCTCTTTTAGCCCGCACATAATCCCACCTTCATCTCCTGAATAACCCACAAAATCAATTTCAAATTCTCTGTCTGGGTCAGCATTTTCTCCTTTTTGTTTTAATGTCTTGAGAAACTCTTTACCAGCTTTTGCTTTAATTGGTAAACTTTGTTTTAATTTTTCAGTTAGTGTTTTTGCTGCTTTGTAATCATCAATTCTCACTGGTATTACTCCTTATGCAGTCTTTTTTACTGAGAACAATCCTACTATTACTCCACAGTCGTTAAAATTTTAGATACCAAATTTAGCGATCGCCCCTCCATTTTCCCACACACCCGTGAAACACTATCAACAACAACCAAACGCCTTCCCCAGCGAATACCTGAATAACTTGTGGGGAGAAATTCACGCTTGTCCTTACTTTGCTGTCAACAACCTCAACCGCGATTTTGTCGGTACTAAGGGATTTTCGGTGGTATTCAGGCGATCGCACATCTCTACAGTAGAGCAGAAATTCCCCTATTTCAAACCCTACCTTGATTTGGCTCTCCAAGCTAACTGTAATGCTTTTTACCTCAACCCCTTACTCCTCAAAGAAGGTTCTCGTGTTGACCCCCATATAGATCGTTCTCTGCGTTCTTACTGCAAAACCGTTGAACCGCCTACCTTTGTCAGCGTTCTCTATGTGCGCGTACCAGAAAATATGGAAGGGGGTGAACTGGTACTCAAATCGCACAAACGCCAACTGGGACAAATTAAGCCGCAGATGAATACATTACTTTACTTTCAAGGTGATTTGACTCATTCTGTCAATGCTGTGAAAACTTCTGGAAGTCGCCTCAGTTTAGTTTGCGAACAGTATACTTTAAGCGATGCTGAACTCGTAGACATACCAGAGTTTACAGTAGAGTCTAGAGTTGCTCAGTCTACAGCAAAAAAACGCAAGTAAATTTTTTGACTTTTGCCTTTTGACTTTTAACTTGATTATATGCCGCACAGCCTAGTTCTTAACCTACTACCTCAGTCGCCAATTCCTGCACAATATCTCACCGGGAGACATTTACACGCTTTATTTTTAACCCTGGTGAGTTCTGTAGATCGAGAATTAGGCGATCGCTTACATGATTCTACCGCAGACAAAGCCTTCACCCTCTCCCCTCTCCAAGTTAATTCCCCCCTTTTTAAGGGGGGTAAGGGGGGATCTAAACTGCGCTGGGAACATCAACAAGCAATCTCCGCCGGAACTCCCTGCTGGTGGCGCGTTTCCTTGTTAGATGACACCCTGTTTAGTCAACTCACGCAACTATGGCTAAATCTTAATCCTAGTCATCCTTGGCATCTTGGCCCGGCTGACTTGTATATTACCAGCATTCAAGGCACACCCCAATCAACCCAACCTTGGGCGAATGCTTGCAGCTATAGTCAATTGTATGAGGAAGCCAGTGAAACTGAACGTTCTCTTAATTTGAGCTTCGCCACACCCACCGCCTTCCGTCAAGGACATTTTGATACTACCCTTCCTACAAGAGAATGTGTTTTTAATTCCCTACTTGCGCGGTGGAATAAATATAGCGGGATAGAATTACCTGGAATTTCTCTAGAGTCAATATTTCCGTCTTTTATTAACATCCACACAGAAATATTAGCCGACTCCCGCAGCAAATTTATTGGCGTTATTGGTGAAATTAATTATCGCATATTAGGCGAAGCTGAACCAATCCAAATTAAACAACTTAACACCTTAGCTAACTTTGCTTTATATGCAGGTGTGGGACGCAAAACAACAATGGGAATGGGGATGGTAAGAAGGATATGAAGTCTGAAGTCTGAAGTCTGAAGTGGGAAATAAATTATGAATGAGATTGAATATATTCCAATTGCAGCATTAAACCAATATGCTTATTGTTCGCATCGCTGCTGGCGGATGTTTTGTGCGGGCGAATTTGTTGACAACCAATACACAATTGAGGGTACAACATTACACGATCGCGTCCATACTGTAGGAGAAGGACAACGTGAGGAAACTTGGCAAATCCGCGCTATTTGGTTGAAGTCTGATAAGTACAAACTGATTGGCAAAGCTGATTTAATTGAATTAGAAAATGGCGAATACTATCCCATAGAATATAAACGCGGACGCAAAGGTGAATGGGATAACGATGAATTACAAGTTTGCGCTCAAGCCTTGTGTTTAGAAGAAATGACGGGTAAATCTATCAACACTGGCTATATTTATAGCAATCCTAAACTACTTATGAGAAAATACGGAGAAAGTAAGAAAGTAAATTATATAACAAGCAAGCAGTTGTGGTTATGTGGATACAGTGGTTAGAAGATTTTATCAAAAATAGTCAAGAACAACGTGAAATCAAGCGAGCTACAGCAGTCAAAATGCTGTTATATGGATATAAGCATGAAGAAATAAT
>NZ_JACJQW010000072.1:0-18861 GCF_014696905.1 Nostoc sp. FACHB-190 | reverse complement strand
CCTGTACAAACCCTCTACTTTACCCCATGTCTGCACAAACCCTCTTGACTATCCCTGTACAAACCCTCTACTTTACCCCATGTCTGCACAAACCCTCTTGACTATCCCTGTACAAACCCTCTACTTTACCCCATGTCTGCACAAACCCTCTTGACTATCCCTGTACCCTCTTGTATATAGATAATGGCATGATTCAGCGATCGCATCCCTACCGCCTCCCCAATCCCGCCGCCGCACACGCAAAAACTAAAGCAGGCTTTTATACTTTTCGTGACTGGCTTCGTAGAAGCCCAACGACGGCGGCTATCGCCGCGTCTTCCCCATCCTTATTTTTCTCTGATGAGAGAATGGTCACGCACACCCCTATTTCTATATAAATATGGGTTCGTGCGTGACTAAACTATCCTTCTGGCTTTAACAAAATCATTGTCTGTGGGGTATTCCTCCCACAATGCCCTACAAAGCGCGATCGCTTCCCGAACAGCTTAAAACTACCAGCTACACCCCTAACCTGCCTCTATGCCCAAAATAAAAGCCACCTACGCGGCGGCTTGACTTTATGGCTAATTCTGTTTGGGGAAGTCAGGCGAAGTCAGGCGATCGCTATGAAATACCTAATTCTAGTGCTGCCTTGCCTGCTTCTTTGAGTTCTTCAAGTCTTCTTTTTTCTTGCTCCCTTAAAGATTCATGACTTAAACTTTTTGTCAATGAGTCTCTATGAAGTCTGTTTGAATCTAAACTATTTTGCTCTGCCGAAATGGTTATACGTTTTTCTACTTGTGTTGTTAATTCTTCTACAGCAACACTCCCATTTAGAAACTCACTTGAATTTATCGAAATCTCTTTATCGTTAATATCAAAAAATATTAAAACTTTTCCATCTTCTTTTAATTCTATATGCTTAAACCTAGCTTTGTATGGAAATGGTGCTGATTCATATTTGAGGTAATAGGTATTATTTGAGCTAAATATCATGTCAATGCTCCTTGTGAGGTTATTTATGAATTGTGTTATGCGATCGCTCTCCTCTGACTGGTTACTCGTTCTGTTATGGCGATTGCAAGATTAATTTTTGTAGCACAGCTTTCACTGGGCATTGTGAAAAGTTGCGTCTGCCCATTGACTTGTAGCTGCAAAACATCACCCACCAAGCGCAAAGTAAAATTAACCCCATCAACGCTGAAATTAACGCTTGGTGGCTCATTACTCCCATGACTCCCATTAAAATCACAGCACCGTATTTTATTGGCATCCAAGCCAGACTCTAGGGCTAACAGAAAAACTCTCAATTGCTGTTTGTAAAATTCTTTTTTTCTTTGGTCAAGATGTCCGCCGTCAAAATTCTGTAAGTTTTTGGTGTGAAATGCGATCGCTGCTTGCAAATCAATCATATTATTTACTCAAATATTTTCTTACTTTTTCGTAACAATACTGAGGAATTGAAGCGTTTTTAATCATGGTCTCGCCCAGGTTCCAGACGTATTGCTCATCATCGAATTTACCGATTGCATCACTAACTATGTGCGAAATTTCGTGAATAATCGCAATGTTAGCCACAAAATTTATAGGCGTTTTTGTCTTATTAGAAATTTTTTGTAACTCACTTTCAATCAATAGAATAAAGTAATTACCAAAAGATTTGAAAACACAGCATCCTATATTTTCTAAATGCTTGGGTAAGCATTCAACATAATAGAATTGTACTCTATTGTTTTGGATAAATTCAATAAATTGAGGAAGGATTTTATATTTTAATTTATCTCTATTAAAATCTTGAAAAGTACCTATATTACGTTTAAATAAATCGTTTTCGTTCATATTTTTGGCAACATTTTTAAATTTGTAGATGGTGAATCATTATTAATTTTAAAACCAAAAATAGAAGCTGGATTAATTACTAAATGTTCATTATTGTTATTAATTTGGCTACTAATTAGCTTAGTTTTAACCTCCAAACTTACAAGTAAGTTTAATATTTTACTTGAATTATTTTGTTTATAAAGTATCCTTAATTTATCTGCTATTCCCTGTAAAAATTCTCTGTTCTTGGGCGTATCAGAGAATTTTTGATTGTTGATAATGTTGACAATTTGAATTATGTACTTTTGATTTATATTCACCCAAATATCCGCCTTCTACCTCTAAAATCTTTGCGCTTTATTACTGTTGCTATACTACCCGAAAAACCCTGATTACTTCCGCACAAATCATTTACAAATGCTTTCAATAATAATTTAACACAACTACTATGATTTGCAAAATTAGCCTCTTTTATTTCTCGTGATAAAAATAATCTATTTTCAGATTTTAAGCACTTAAATAAATCTTCTAACGGCTGAATATCTCGGCTATCTTGTCCATCGAAATCAACCTGATTGCAAGTATTTAAGGCTTGTTTTAACGGTGGGTGGTAGTTTGTCCAAACGTTTCTTTTATCTGCTAAAATCGCCGCTACAACCTCAATTGATGAGTTTTTTAATAACAATTCTGACTCAATAATTAGGTTTTTATTTTCATCAACTTTACCATCCAGAATATAGCAATCTTCCCATGTATACCAACACGCTACAGCTTTTTTACTAAAATCTTGGTACATCTTTTAAGCTCCATGTATTATCATTTTTATCTGCAATTAATAATGCAAAGCATAACGCCATTACAGTATCGTCATGTTGTCCTGAGCTTGCTTCTAACTTATTTCCTACCCTTCTAAATGATAGTAATTCATCCTTAATTGAACTCTTAGATGGATAAAATAAAACATTCTTTTCTAATGCTAATTGTAACCCAGAAACCATCATTGGTTTACTATCACCAGTAGTTTTGATTGCTTCAAATTCATACTTTGGAAACTCTTTTGATAGTTTTTCTAAATACAAAGTACCTACACCACCCGTGGTTTCGATCCCTATCTTTTCAGGTTGATACTGCTCTATTAATTTCCCAATTTGATATAAATTATATTCGCTTGTTTGTTGCCGCTTGCGGTACATTGCTACTACTGAATATTTATAATCAAGCTTCTTTAATACGATAGCTACACAATAATCATTGCCTAGCGTAGCAGTATCAACTGATAGATAATATTCTGCTTTATCGTTCCGTTCTGTTTCCCATTCCCCGATTGCGGATTGACGAACTAGCTCACTAGTGAAAACTGCTACAGAACTATCAATAAATCTTAAATCATACTCTCTTAATACAATTTCTTCCTCACAATTATCCTGCTGCATTCTATAAGCAAGATAACCGCCAGGAAATTCTTGATCAATTTTTCTGTAAATAGGATGACAACGCCAATGCAAAACAACTTTCAAGACTCCAGCATTATCAACAAAATAGTAAAAACCTGGAATATCTTTATATAAATTTCCTGACGCTACCTGTTTACAAATCTCCTCAACATCATCATTATTATTTTGGCTTAACTGTTGCCAGTACCACCCCATTTTTGCAGATGGGGTACTAATGATCATCTTCTTTGCGCTATCCCCAACCAAGGCAGAAGCCGCATTAGAAGCCGCATAGATTGATTCAATATTCAAGATAAAGGCTGATTCATCATAGGTCTGTGACGTTATGCTGTCCAGGCTCCTAATTCCCTCTTTAGAACTGTTCTTGCAGTAAATATCGCCCAATCCCTTTATTTTTATGTAGCCAACACTATCGTTAGCTGGCTGAACATAATCTTTAAGTCCCGATAACATTTGTTTTATGCGGCGGCTCAAACTTCCAACGTCATCAGAGTTTCGCATGAAGAATACAGAGCTACTAGCAGGATTTGTGCAAGCATCTTTTAAATCGTCGCTTGCTAGTGCCTGGGTGCAACCAACTTGGCGGCTTTTAATTAATACTATATTGGGGTATTGTTGACGCAGTTCGATTAATTTTTTTTGAAATTCATACGGGATAAATTGCACCATTTTACCACCGCTTCGTATGGTGCAGAGTTTAACAAAATCCTCCCAATTTCTAGGCACTGGCTTGAGCGTATTTCGCCCTAGAATTTCGCGTTCTACGCGCTTCTCAAGATTTTTTAATTTAGATGTTGTTATTGGCATCAATCGCCGCCTCAAGCCTTTCTAATCGTTCTTCGTTGTGCCAATCTCTAACACGGGAAGCTGTACCTAAAAGGCATTGAATAGCACTAATTTTTACCCTTGCTGGTACATCTTCATCATTGATAATTCCTCTTAATTGCTTCGCCGCCTCGATGCTACCAAGGCATAATTCAGAAATTGCAGAATCAAACATTCTCATAGAAGCTTCTTTGAGAAGTTTTTGAAACTCTGGATCTAATTTCCATCTACTAATAGTTTTGATGGTCACACCAGTTTTATCGGCTGTTTGTTGCAATGTATAACCAGCCGATAACATAGTGAGTGCTTTGATTTTTTCTGGTGTTAAGTCTTCCAAAAGCTTGATGTCCAAAAATGTCTAATTATTTACATAATTTAACCTATTCAGGTTTTAGGTTTGTGGCAATAAATGAAAGACTAATTACTAAACCCGTAGCCAGGATTAACAAATATAATTCGGTTCTTTCATCTAACGATTCGGCATAATCGTTACAGACGATCGCTGCTTCCATCCATTTGGAACTATCCATAGACCACCTCCACCCAATCGCAAGGAATTGAGCGTGTACAATCCGAGAACATTACCGGGACTTGCCAAGCTTGCTGATATTCGTTAAAAAGTGGCTCATCTTCGGCAATCCCCTCTAATTCTCCGAATCTTTGCACTAAATCTTGATAGAGGTTTCCTAGCACAAAGCCAGTTACTTCCAAGCCTTGCTTGATCTTGAGTATTAGCCCCGCCCAAACTGGGGCTTGTTCCTCTGGAGAAAATTCGGAAGATGCGATCGCCTGTTCAATCGCCATCACTTCCGTTGGTGCGATCGCTTGACTGACTTCCGCTAACTTCACTTCTGCCAGCGTGGGTATTGTGGACACCTCCTGGTTATTTATATATATAGAGGAATCAGAAACAGGTGTCCACACCTCTAAGCTAGTAGTGGCTTGGTTTATAGCCGTTTCAATGATGCTTTCTAAGGTGGGTGTTTTGGCTTTACCTTCCATGTGGTCAGTGATGCCCTTTAGCATCTCCCAGCGTTCCGCATTCAATCGGTAAAAACGGTTTTCACCCGACTTCCTAACGTCTGATTTTAAGCACAAGGCATCTAGAAGTTTCCCTAGTGCTGTTGTATTGCTCTCTTTAAAGTTGCCCGATTTATTTTTCTCCGTGGAAGGTGTGAACCCAAGATACTTTTTAACCCTAGTTTTGCTTGAGCGTAGGCGATCGCACACCTTGGCTACTTCTTCTGATTCAGAGGTGTATTCAATCCCCGTGGAAAGCTTCTCAATAAGTTCGGGGACACCCAAATCATGTAGAAGTTTGCGAGTTGGAGAGTAAAAGTGTTGATCGGCTTGGTCTGGATTATTTTCGCGGTCGATTAAGTCAAAGGCTACGGCTTGGCGATCGTCTACGTTCATCAGCCGCAATAGCCTAGCACCGCGTACAAGGTTCTTTTTGCGATCCAGCTCGACAATTTCCTGAGTAATTTCTAATCCAGTATCACGTTGCAATTTGGTTTTCTTGAAACGATATCTTTCTGATTGCTTGAGGCTGCCAGGATTTAAAATTGCTTGCTGAAATTCAACTTCGTTCATTGGTTCCGATTCGGATGTGAGTTTATCCTTAGTTTTGTCCACCTGCTTTTTAAATTCTTTGTGGTTTTCGCCCTCTGGTGTTTTTTCTGCTAAATTTTCGCCCAAAACTAACGTGAATCCTGCTTGCTCCAACAAGTCAATCAAAGACTGGCTAGGGTTAGCGCGACTCGCATTAGTACGTGCGATGATGCCTAATTTATGCTTAATCCAAGGTAAATCTTGTTCGTTAATCTCACCCCTAGCATTTGGTAAAATACCTTGCTCCAGTAATTCCCCAATCTCATCAATCGAAACTATTAATTGATTGGTGTCGTCTATCTTTGAGATTAAATTATTTAGTAGATTATCTGGGTCGATCTCTAGAGTTTGTTTTTTTGAGCTAACCCAAATATTAATTTCACAATCAATCCTATACCTGAACAAGGATTGAGCCTGATCACCTGCACTCAGTACGTCACCTGTGAAGAATGCGTAGCACACATCAAAATGTGGCTTTTCGAGACTAATTGCAGTGCCTAGAGTTTGCGTGTAGGCGAGTATTTGATAGTCCGTATATTTTTGATCAATTACTTCAATTACTTGCTTAATTCCATCCTCATTAGAATTATCACCGTGAGCGAAAAACATTGATTCTTCAGGAATACCGGATTCTTTAAGCTGTAATTCAATTGCAAGTAAATCTTTCTTGTTTTCACAAGGAACAACTATTTTTTTACCTGCTTTTGCGTCTGCAATTAGTTGGCTTAGTTGATCATCTTTCTTGTTTGTGACGTTGACTTTAATAGGCTTCCTACTTTCACCCTTCCGCCCAGAATGATGAATAATAAAAGCCTTCTTCTCATCACCTCTGACTTGCTCTAAGTAGTCCAACGTTTCGTTACACAAATCTCGATCAGAAGCTATTACATAGGTTGCATTTTTAACTAGCCACTCCAATTTACAACGAGCCTTTACTCGTAAAGTACCCCTTAAATTACTGTTGGTCTGAATCGATTTAAAAACCTGCTCAATTTCATCGAGAATTAGTATAAATGGTTCTCCTTTACACCACTTCTCAGGGTCAAGCATTGCCCCCAGGCTGATATCGGTAATTGCAACACGCCCAAAACTCGTAACTCCTAACTGCATATCCTTAAGCTCATGATGGTGCATTAGGTCAAGTTTTGCGGCGGTGTTATGTAAAAGCGCGTTTAAGTGCGCTACCTGAATAATTTTACCTTCCCACTCTTTGCACCATTTGGAAAGTAGGAAGGTTTTGCCGATGCCCCAATCACCCTTGATACCTATCAACCCATGAGGGATGCTTGAAAGGTCGATGTGCGGCAAGAAACCATCAGTAGCCTTAACATTTGGTTTGCGTGTAAAGTTAAATTTAGCCCTTAACCTGCGCTTAACCTCGTATTCTGAAATTTGCCCTTCAAAATGGCTGGAATCCCTGCGTAATCTAGCTTCCAGAGAGGACACCTCTTTCTGATTTTTCTTATATATATAATCACCAGGAGGTGTCCACCCCTTAATCCTTGTTTGGGGGGCATAACCGCGACTCTTCGCCAACTCCAATCCAGATTTCCAAACATCACCAGTACCACAACAGCACCAAGCCTTAAACGCTCCAGTGTTGAGGTTGACTCGAAAGCTTGTAAGGCTTGTTGCGTTGGGGTGATGTGGGCATTGAGCGTACCCCCAGCCATTCCCCCGTTCGTGGTAGCCGTCAAAATACTTGGCAAAGTTGCGAATGTCCAAACTATCATCAAAGTCTTTAGACAGGCTTAAACCGCTATTTTGAGCCTGTTCTCTGTGTTGTTTGCGTTCGGATTGTTTAATTTCTTCCTTAGCTGGGAAAATACCGATCGCTTCAAGCGATTTTACCTTAGCGATACCGCCACGACTAACACGGCTGTAGGTTTTACCGTTGGGGTGAATGCTCGGACTCAGAACGGTAAAACGACCATAACCTAAAGCCTCTCCCCTATGCTTCCCACCAAGTTCTAAAGCAAAGTTGGTGAAACTGGGTTTTTCTTCGGTAACAACAGGAATACGCCACCCACCCGATCCGGTTCTCTCAATCCAGTTGTCGGTTAAGTTATTTTTAGATAAAAATTTGCTAACAGCTTGATTGCATTCATCTTGAGAATCAAAGGTTTTGGTGTCAAAGTCGATCCAAATAACTGCACCCATCCCGCACATAGCACCAATGCCAGTATTGGGATTACAGAACCACTTTTTAAGCTCCTCCTCTGTTGGTAGCTTCTCTTTATATTTTCCATGCTCAAGAATAAAGGCTTGTCCCGTGCGGCTTAAGTAGCTAGGGTTTTTACCCGTAAATCTCGGTATGGGGTTTAAATTTTTGTCTAGAGGGCAATATTCAGCATCCTCGTTATTGGTGGCTACGCGATGACACCAATCTTTGCGGCTATCCTGCTTTGGCGCTACAGGTATGGGGCTGATTCCTAGTGATAGTAATTCAAAAATTACTTGATTAATTTGGGGATTGGGTGAGTATTGCTTGGGTAGGGGTGAAGGATTAATCATTGATCGCACTCCCACGCCGCTTGAGTTTCACTCAAAATTAAAAGCGCGATATCCTCGCTGTATCCGGCGCTTTCGAGAATTTCAAGGCTTTCAGTGAGTTTTCTTGTTGCTATGCTTTTTTGCAGCTTCAAAACCTTGCCACTGCTGCATTGTTGCCAATTATGAGAAGAATATGATAAAATTGGCGAAATTGCAGAACTTTTACTTTTGATGCTTCCCCCGCTTGCTATAGTAGGGGTTTTTTGGTTTCTGTTTTTCATGGGGATTGCCTTTTTAAAGTTTTTGGCAATCCTCCTGCTGATGCTGAATGAGATACTGTAGGTGTGCTAACGTAATCTGAGAATATTTAAAAAATATGTTAGCGGTGAGAATCCGCTTTTTGGAAACGCCCTGAGAAAGCGTTGCAGGAGGTAGCACAGAATTGAAGCACCCCACCAAAAGGCAGGAGGATCACCCTTTTTTTTGCTCATCTAGATAGCTTTTAAGCGCATCGCGCACAATCTTCGATTGCGTGGTGTTTTGTTGCTTTGCAGTTTTTTCAAGCTTTTTCACCTGATCAGAGTCAAGACGAAACCCTTTGTGTTTTTTTGCAGAATTTTTCATAAAATCTTCCCTGTTCAACATCGTTTTTATATAAATACCATATAAAAAATCAAACTGGTGGATACACCTGGAAGAAATTTTATTAATTACCGAGAAAATTTGTTAATTTCTGCGATCGCCAGCTTCAAACCCTTCCAGCAGACATTTTTAGTCTGTTTTTGTTAATAATAAATAGGTATATCAACAACAGTGAATTAAAAAGCAAAATAGAACTAAAATGAATCATCAATGACTATTAATGTTGAGCATTGCTTTTTATCGACTAACAGTGTTTAATAATGTTAGTGAAAATTTCACACAACCTAAAATAAAGCTGCAAGATGGCAGGGGAAAAATGTTTCTCTGCCATTTTTGCGTTCGTGTCACTTTGTGACAGGTGGGATGTAAAGAAGTGCGATCGCATTTTATAGCCCACTGCCACCATTGCGATCGCGCAGTATCCGCAAAATCTCATTCAGTAATTGGGTGTGAGCGTTGAGTATTTGGGTGTGTTCTGCCTGAGTGTTGAGAATTTGGGCGATCGCAACTTGGCTAGTCCCGATTGTGCCTGTAAGTAATTCCAAACTACCAACCCTTTGAGTTAAGGCATCTAGGCGTGAGTTGATATCTTCAAGTTGTGCATCAGTCATGCTGACCTCTCTTGCTCCGACTTTCTCTGTTCTGCTGCTTTTAAAATTAGTTGTCTGCATAGTTGAGTGATGGGTATAAATTCTGATTTTGCCCAATCCTCTAAATATCGATAATCCTCATCTTCAAATCTAATTTGTACTTTTGGCTTATTGGAAGGCATGACACTAAGTAAATGGCTTAGTGTCTATTATCCATCAGAAAATACTTTCGTCTACTAAGTGAACCTCTTGATTGACAAGTGAACCTCTTAGCCACTATATTAACAACATAAGCAATCAAACAGCAATAAACCACTGATTAGTGTTGAACGAGTAGCCCAAGAGTAGATACAGTAAGGGCTTTAGCGATTCAATACAGCACAGTGTTAGTAGCCTATTTGATTGCTGATTATTTCCGATTAATTTCTGATTGATTCCCAAAACCCTTATGAGGCAAAGAGTTGACTGCAACGGAACAAAAGATGATTTGTTTTTGGACTTCCAAACAAATAAGACCCATTTAGCTCAAATACTCGGTGTTAGCCGTAGCACTGTATACCTATGGTCAGAAATTGCATTTTGGCGTATTCCCCAATTTAGAGAGGCTTTCCCTAAAAAACCAGATGATAGCTACGACAAAGAATCTCCCTTAAGCCCTTATCAATGCTGGGTTTTAGCAAGAATCGGCAGATTAATGAGCCAAGTAGTTACAGCCGAAAGGGTAAAGGCAGGTATTAAGAGAAATCCTAATTACTTTAGTGTCTATACGTATAGAAAAGCACAAGAACAATTACAACGAATAGGAGCGTAACCCATGCCACGCACAGCCAAAGTCAAGCCAGCAACAGATAGCAACACAATCACAATTGCTGCCGCAGTTGAGCAGCTTAAAACCAATGAACAAGCCCTAAGACTGGCATTGATGGACATTCGCCCTGATGACTTCGATACCGTGAAAGCCTTGCCATTGCTAGATTTTGAGGCAGTTGCTAAGAAAATCGAAGCAACAAAACAGCCACAATTGCCAGCACAGAGCCAAAACAGCGAAATGCTCACACAGCAAGCATCTCAAACAAACACAGAACAGCCACAAAATGCCCCTATAGTACCCCAGCCCCCACAGCAACAGTTAACCAATCCCGCCCAGTCTCCAACACCCAATACTGGCTTATCTCTGGTTGAGCAGTTAGCAAAACAGGCCACTGAAGAAATCGCCGCCGTTGATGCCATAGCGCAGGTAAGAAACACGCTCATACTCAATAACTTGGCTGTCAGGGATGCGGAACTGGTAGAGAACATAAACGAGTGTTGGCAATACAAAAAGCAAGAGTATTTAGGAGCTATCCGCGATTTAGCCAGCTTGGGTAAACAACCAGTAAGTATTACTCCCGATGAAACCGATCTATCCGCAGAGATTGACGCAATTATGAGTGATTTGGGAAAGCTGAAAACCGCTTAGTCAATTTTGTTTTGTCTCCTTTTGATGCGATAAATCGCGCACTTGAAAATATTTTTCATCGTTTGGTTGATTGAGGTAATTATGCTGTCAATTTTCGATAAATTCAACAATGTGTTAGCTACTTCAATTAATTTTCTACTACAAGGAGAATATGCAAATGTCGTCCGATTCTGATTTAGTGACAGAAATTAGATCGAGTTTGTCCATTGCGAAAACTGAATCGCTAATTCCTTTTTGTGAAAATTTGTTACATTCTCTAGAGAAAGAAGGATACGCAATTTCGGATTTTTTAACAGCAATTGACACAGTTTTGGACAGGCGAAGAAAATTTGATATTCTGCCAAAACTAAAAGAGATTCGTGCAAAAGTTGACCCCGAAGAATCTTAATTAATCCCTCTCACCCGCCTAAAATAAAGCTACTCATTTATCTAGGTAAAAATATGCGATCGCTACCAGAATTAATTGATGAATCTCAAAATCTACTAGCTCAAATCAAGGAACATCCACAATTTAGAAATTTGCGATTTGATTGTGATGTAACTCTTGGTGATGTTATTCAATTTTTCAATTTTTTGCAGTACGAAGCCGCCACAATTCCCGTAAATACATCCCGTGAAGGTTTCAATCAATAAAAAGTAGCGGCGATTAAGAACGCGATCGCCGCCTATACACTCTTAAAATCCAATACCTCAATATAGCATTATGCAGGATGAATTGAATCGCCAAATTGAGGATGCAAAGACGGACGAAACAGAACTAAATCAAGTGCTTGAAAAATATGATTTAGATGAGCAATTAGCACTTGAATTTAGTCAAATTGACAAATTATTTCGTCAACTAGAAATTCGATATCAATCTTTAGTCAACACACGAAAATTTTTGAACAATGGCTAAAATCGACACTACTAAAGCGGCTGCTCAAGCTGTAGCTGAAAAACTGGCCAAAGGCAAAGGGTCATCAAGTAATGCTAGTACTGCTACTAATGCAACTATTCCAAATACACAGATTGATAATCACATCCCAGGATTACTACACCTAACACCACAAACAATGGTGGCAGGCATACCGTCTTTTCATCCTGAAAAATTCCACATTGCCGATCCGCTTAATCCACCGGAAACTATTCCACAAGCTACAGAACAACAACTTACCAAGGGTACTAAAGTTTATGAAGGCGCTGTGAGAGCTTTAAAACTCTACGGTTTGGCTTTCGATGTGACTAAAGAGAAGTTCAATGTAGTAGGCAAACACGCCAAAGCTTTTGATGCTGGTATTGTAGCAGCCACAGAGTTAGAGAAAGTACGCGGTCATTATCTTGATTATCAAAACCAACAAGAAATTACTACTCAAAAGTCAGTGACTCTTGATGTTAGTAAATTCAAAACAATTACAGATACAAGCACCGCAATTCACACCAAAGATGAACTGAGTCAAAAGCTAAAGCAGGCTGAATTAAAAGCACAGGAAACACGATTTAAAACACTTGAAACTCAGGATAAGTTAGCCAGTTTTAAAGAACAGTTGGGGAATTTGGTAGATTTAGAGGTGAGAAAATGATTCAGCTTTACTTTGGGCTAGGTGCAATATGCGGGGGATTTGTAGCTTATTTGGTCGCTGATAGTAAATCACAAAAAGAGCTTAGAAAGGTTGCCAAAGTCGCTAAGAATGCCAGTGATAACCTTCACAGTGTAATTAACAAGTATGAAGCCTCCAAAGCTCAAGTAAATACACTAGCGCATCAATTAGAAGGTTTAAAAGATGAGCTAAAAGAAGCCAGGAATACTATTAATAATCTTGGTCATGCCAAGATAGAAAATGATTTAATGGTTGTTCAACTAAATTCAAAGCTACAAGAATATCAAGCTAAACTGACTCAAATTTTCACCCAATCACAGAAAGACAAACAACGAATTGAGTATTTAGAATCTGAGATTGAGCAATGGGAAGCTAACTTTAAATCTCAAGTAGAAGTAGAGGCTAATAAATGCTTTCAAGTCGCCAAACAAACTGAGTTAGAGAAAATCTACTCTGAGCATGATTCAATCACCTCAGAAGCTATGCAGTTGTTTAGGCGGCTGCAAAATTGGGGTGAAAAAGTAGCTCATGGTCATGCCTCCAAAGCAGAAATAATCAAAAGTTTAGCCAGTGGTTATAACCAAAATTTAGATGAGGTTAGCCAAGCCATTAACGCCGAACGTCAGAACTACCTTGAGCAAATTGAACTGCTAAACATCAGAATTGGTCAGTTACAGCAGCAGTTAGCAGGTGATTTACTCGAACCCCAATATGGTGAATTTGGTTTTGATGCCAACGGACGCATAGCAAACGCGATCGCTCAGTGGCTTTGGTTCCAAAAACAGATACCCTTGAGAGTCACTGGCATAGAGGAGACTGACTCAGTAATTACGGCTGGCTACTCTTACAGCCGTACTATGTCACCCGATGCGATCGCCAAATTAATCAAAGATTGCTCACCAGAGATAACCAAAGCTTTAGGAATCTACAGCATTGAGTCAGCCAAAAAACTGACTTTCACTGATTGCCTTATGGTCAAGTTTTGCAAGGATAGACCAGCAAGGAAAGCTGACAAGGGTAGTTTGTACCGTAATCAACAAGAGTTTATTAACTATATTCTCAGTCAGCCAATACGCTTAAGAATTGTGGGCGAACCGGGAGCCGGGAAAACTCCCACTGTTTTAGTTTTGATGAGCCACATCCTTAAGCGCGGTTTCTTAAGCGGTAACACTCCCAATGGTAAAAAATTAGATTTTACAGAGATTGCATTCTGTAACCCTCTGGCTGAGGTTAGTGTCAAAAATTCAAAAGATTTAGACTTTTGTTTACGCTGGTCAGATGCCAAAGCAGGATTTAAGGGCTTGTCTGATGAATACAACTCCCGCAAAAATCCCAGCAATTCACAGTACAAAGATTCTGTAGGTTTCGTCTGGGCTTGTGATGAATTTGATATTGGAGTAGAACAAGCCGGAAGTGATAGCGCAAAACAGTTTAAGCAAGTTCTAAAAGATGGTGGTCACATCAATTTAGGGGTTATCATCCTTGGTCAGTCTGGCATGGTCAGCACTACTAAAGGTTTGTCCATTGATGACCAAAAGATGTTAACCAATGTCTACATCGACCCGGTGAGTATCAGAACATTTCTCACCCAGTATGGCGATCGCTTCTACAGCAAGGCAGCAGTAGAAAAAGCACTAGCCACGCTAGAGCAGATTGAATTGGAGATGGAAGAACAAAATGAAATCATCTGTGACACTGCCAGAGAATTTAGAATTGCAATGGTCACGTCTGATCGTTCACCTGTGTTCTACCAGTTGCCTTACTTCGATGGCATTGATATTGATTTAGCCGCTTATCAAAAATCAACAGACCAAATTGCAGCTATTAGGAAGAATCCTTTAGTTGATACACCTACTTTGCTGGCTTGTCCTAAATGCCAAAGTCAGAACATCAAAAAAAATGGACACTCTCAAAGTAAGCAAAGATGGCAATGTCGAGATTGTGGGAAAAACTTCTTAGAAAATTAAGCGTAATGTGCGGCAGAAAAAATGAATTTTTTTTGTCCCAATATCTGCCGTAGATGAGTATTTATTGGCAGATATCGCCAGAAAATGGGACAGATTTTCTTAAAAATTAGCTTGTTAATAATTAAATGCAATAGTTGAGTTTTAAAGCCTTAAAAATTGCCCGATATCTGCCGATATCTGCCACTAATTGGCAAGCTATTCAAAAAATTGACAGATATAGGCAAGAAAATTCAAACTTGAAAGTTTTGACCAAAAACAAGAGTTATTAGTTAGCTAGATATCATAAATAATCAAAATGTTACTAAGCTGAAACTATTGGAAATTCGTTAACTATTAACTATTAAGATAAATTCTCAATTAGCAGCACAAAATAAAAATGATTTTGTAATAAATAAACTACATTTTGTAATAAAAACTAGATAGTTAAGTGATTGTCAGCGTTTACGATGTCTAGACTGTGGTAAAAATTGGTTAACTTAGATAGCTCTGTTTTTTTTTTTGAGAAATTGAATATGTTCTATGTTTTTGAGGTTTACTATGTTGAAAACTCATGCCATATTCATGAGGTGTTGGCAGAGAGTGAATTGGCTCACTACGGCTTTAATCCGGTAGAGGCTTTGTATTCTTCTGGTGATGCGGATCAATGCTGGGAATGGATACATACCCGCTATCCGCTCGACACTATTGATTTAGAGTACGGCTTTCAATAAAAACATTGATTTCAAGCGTTCAGCCAAAAAATTAAGGGTAGGTTGTGAGCCTACCCTTTGGTTTTAGAATGGTGCGTTACCAGTTTTAGCCGTATATCCTAGATACCCTTGCCAGTATTCCCCGTGTGTCTGTCTTGGGGGAAGTGCGATCGCTGCATCAAATTCGCCATCATACTTGGTTAGAATGTTTTGCTTAGTTTGAGCTTGTGCTACTGTGGTCAACATAGTAATCCAATCCTTTTTGGAGTGTGGGACGTTGGCGCGTCCCTTTTCTATATCCCTATACTAAAGCTTTTGTAAATTGATAACAAGAGGTTTTGTATAGGGATAAATTATGGAGTAATCCCAGTTATTGAGTATTTATCTATAGATAAACCCTTGTGTATAGTCCTTGCTTACTTTAAGATTAAGTAAGTTAAGCAATCAAGGAATTAGTCATGAGTAGGGATTTAAAGGCAGGAGATGAACTAGAGAATAGTTACGTTGATGAGCGTGTTAAATTTCTGTTGCCTCAATTTGAGGATTTAGCACCGTATAAGCTTAATCAGCGCAAAAATGGCATTGGTGATTTACAAGGATGGAAGAAATTAGCTATTAGTGAAGCAAGACTATTAAAAATCAATTACCCAGACGATAAGCCAGAGGAATTAAAAACTTATGGTACTTGCTTAAGGCAGATAACAGCACTTAAAAAAGCACTCAAGACCGCAGCTAGAACAGACCTTAAAGACGCTGCTTTGTACAATCCAGTGTGTACAATCATTACTCACTTTGGGGAAGCATTATCGGAGCAATTCGCCACCTATAAGGCTACACAATCAGAACTGTATCGAAAGGATGTACAAGAGCGTAGACAGCCAGAAAACCGGATACAAATTGATTTAACTAACTCTCTCAAGTTCGCTTATAATGTTTTGCTTGAAATAAAAAATGGCAAGGATGTTTTAGACAAAGCCAAACCCAAAACTGAGGAAGAAAAAAAGAGTTTAACAGATGAATGGCTGTCTTTAGCTAACTGGATGGATGTTAGCTGTAGCCTAGCGTTAGCTACTGGTAGACGTATGGGGGAAATTCATCTATCAGCCAGGTTTCAAAAGATTGATGATTATACTGTTAAATTCAAGGGTCAACTAAAAGGCAAGTCTAGGCGAGTAAAGTTAGGCGAAAAAGCGTTGCCTATTAGAGAAGCATCTTTCGAGATTCCTACTTTACTCAATACTGAATTGATTTGCTGTGCATTGCAGTGGCTAGAAGCTAAAGGCAAAAAATTCTCGCACGATGAAGACCCAGAACGAGTAAATAGAAGATTCTCCAAAACACTAAATCAACACTGTAAGGAATTTGATATTTTCCCAGAAGATGAGCGCACATACCACAAATTTAGAGCCGCATATTTTAGGGCTTGCGTTGTCAATGCTGGAATTGACGCTTTTGACTTTATTGATTATGCCGAAAAAATATTGATTGACCGAGATGAGACAACAATTAACAGCTACAAGCGTTACGAAATCAAGTCAGGGTCAATTACTCGCATTTAAATAAATCCCTATACAAACCCTCTTGACATCTAGTTACTAGAGGGATAGTATAGGGATGTAACTAAACTTAAAGTATTTACATTATGAGCAAGTGGCAGCAGGTAGGGCAAGAATTAGCCCAAAAATTAAAGGGGCTAACGGATGAAGAAACTATCAAAGAATTAGCCCAGAGTATCGTTACTGAAATCAGGGAATCTTACCCAGATAGCATTAACAGCCGTAAAAAGCCTATGGCGGATATTCGCAAGGTTTTACGGGGTGTTTATCCCGCAACAGAAACCCAAGAACATCAAGGGCAATATTTTACTGAATCCGGTAAAGGTAATGTTCCAAGATGGGAGCATTTATTTTTTAAACACTTCACCCTATCAACTGAAGAATACGACTCTGTAGGGGATGAAGCCAGAAGCCAATGGAGGTCTACACAAAACATTGAGTCAGAAGTTAAAGAAACAACACTTACCCAAACATTGAAAACTATGAATATCTCTCAATTAGAATTAGATGCTGATACTCAGAAAATTGTAGAAGATGCGATCGCTCATTCTGGTGTGTCATTAGCTGAATTTGTACAGAAAGCTTGTCAGGTCTATGCAAAAACTGTGATGGGCAAAGTTAAGCAAGGGGATGAAGACTTAAGTGCAGTTTCTACTAATGATTTAATGAGTGAAACGTATAAAACCCATCCTGGCAGGGCTGAGGAACTAACAAGACGAGCTATCTATGCTCTAGAAATATACAATAATCAATTTGGCGTAGAGTCGGACAAAGACAAAAAATGGCACATTAACCAAACTGCTATACAAACCCTTACGGGAAGCAAAGCAGCAACTATTCAGAAAATTTTACAGAAGTATCAAACTCGGTTAACCGACCACAACGCCAAACACGGGTTATCTCCGTACGACAACCGCAAGCCAGGGTTAAAGATTGATGCGGTAATTAAATTGAGTGAACTTGTCCCCAATGGGATTGATATTAATTAGCGATCGCCAAACTTTTCGGTCTACCGAAACTGGGATAGACAACCCTTTGAGGGTTGCCTATTAATGACTATTTAAGATAATCTAAGAACAACAATTTTAATTACAAGTCTCTGGTTAGTTTGACTAGCTAGAGACTTTTTATTGTTTGTCATTTTGCGATTTACCTAAATAACTAGCTATTAAAAGCGTACAGACGTTAATAAAAGCTAATCTTGCATCAGAATTATAAAGAGAGAATCCGAAAAGAGCAAAATAAGAAGTGACCGCTAAAAAATGTGGGATGCGGTAAATGTAATCAAACTGCTGCTTTCGGCGTGATGCAAAATTAAACTTTTTAATCAGCAAATCAAAAACTTTCATTAGACGTTTTAGATACTACACGTCTAATTTACATAATCAGAATACCACTAACAACAGTATAAAACAAGAGTACATCGGTTATTCTCTAAGTGTACTTTCTACACATAGAGTCAGAGATATAAAACTATAACGAAGTGATAATAACCTAAATTTGAAGAAAAGTCTTTAATTCAAGATTTAGCTTTAATTAAACAATATTTTTCCCATTTTAGTTTTAAATACCCTTATATACAGTATTTTTAATAGAAATATATTTTTATTGCTTACGTAAATATACAGTTGTTTTTTGTCTTATATAAGACAAAAAATATAATAAAAATTTTAAATTTTATCAGTTGTACATGGATGCTAAAACTTAAATAGAGGTTGAGTTAGGTCGAGAGGGAGTATTAGTGCGATTCGTTGTGTGGTGAATCATGGTAAGTAGTCCGTACATAACCACACCATCCAAATCTAGCAATAGAAGAGGTTGAACTCTCGGAGGAATGCGAGTGAAAGCCCTGCCTACCAGGCTCAGGTATGACTCCTAATCTGCTCACACCGACCAGCAACAGATTAATTTTGAAAAAGATTTGTTAGCACTCAAAATATTGGCGACTCAGGTAGGGATTAAGCTAAAGGACATTACTTCCAATACATTTAATTCTTGTCACCGAAAGGGTAGCTTTGTTACAGAGGAAGCCTCTATCAAATTTTCAGTAGCAGGGTTACAGTTTGAGTTGGCAATGAGGCGATCTGTGATTTGAACTAAAAATTGAGATTTTAACCCATGATATGCTTCAGAAATGAGTATCCAGTTTATAGTTCACTTTTAATATTCGAGTTTTTTTACTAATAATGATTATCGTG
>NZ_JACJQW010000071.1:0-19925 GCF_014696905.1 Nostoc sp. FACHB-190 | reverse complement strand
ATAATTCCTGACTGGGGTAAATCTTTGATTGACAAGGTGGATAAGTCAACTGTGGTCAGTTGTAATGAGGGTTCGTAAGTTAAACGATGTTCTAAGCGTTGCCACAGTTGCCAGTGTGTGAGTTGTAGGGCTTGGTTTAGGGCGGTTGACCAAGCTGTAATTCCTGCGTTAACTATTAAATCATCAACACCTTTACATAACCCAGATTGACCCTTCCAGATGGCGATATCAATTTTGCTGCCTGTTGCCATCAGTAATCGGCTAAAGCGATATATCGCAGCGTTCACCCGTTTCTGGGTGGCTATGTTTGTGTCTTGGTCAAAGGCTAGGGTAATGTGTCTGCCATTAACAGCAAACCGCGCTATATCTGGAATGAGATATGGGTTGATGGGGTTGCCTAATGAGTCCTTGGTGCGGTAGCCACCGTTAACACCATAAAGGGCAATGGCAACGTATCCCTCTGACAACAGGCATAAGGATTTTTTACCGCCTTCTGTAATGATGATGGGGATTTCTGGGTGAAGTTCTAGCCAGTTCCAAAAACTTTCGCCTGCTGGTGGCACTTCGACGTTGTAGCGTAGGGCAATTAAGCGTCGAGTTTCGCGGTTAATGGTGGGGAGATAGGCGCGTGAACCGTTGCCAGTTGGGGTTTCGTATTTTTGCAGTTTGCCTTTTTTCGTGTCAGTCCTGGGGGTACTGAGTTTGGCTTGCCAAGGGCTACCATCTTCGTTTAGCAGTAGTGCGGCGTAAAGTGTGGGTTTGGCTTGATGTCCAAATCTGGTGTATTTCCAGTTAAGTGCATCGTGTATTGGGGTGGCGACCTCCCCGCCTGCACTGATTTCTAAATCGGAGATGATGCGGATATTTTCTCTGTAGAGTTCTGGGGCGATCGCAGAACCGACAATAAACTCTTTCTCAATTCGGCTGGTAAACTCCTCAATGCTCTCGACTGGTAGTAGGTTTTGAACAGATGGTAGAACACTTGATAAATTTTTCAATTTCCTTCTCCAAGCTGGGTGACATTGCCCTCGCTCAGAAAAGACTGTTGTTAAACTTCTATCTACAGAACAGTTGGCGTAACTTGTGCGGTAGATGGTTAAGAATCAAGTAGTTGCCCTAAACTTTTCATGCCTATTTTTTCATTTCAACTTGTTGGAAATAAAGTGATAGACACTTATAATCAAAGAAAGGCTCCACTTGATTTTTCTCCTGTGGGGGTTTTACACTCTGTCTTTCCTGGCGGGGTGTGCGTGTGGTAGGTGTTGCAAGCACCGAATCCACAAAATACGAGCAAAATCAAATGAAAAATTTGAGTCAAAGTCTGTGAGTTCGTACCTCGCAGACTTTTTGGCATTTATTGGCTCAACTTTCAGGGATTGAAAACTATAAACAGAAGTTTCATAAGTAAAAGCTATGTGGGTTTGTGGGTTTTGTTTGACACATTATAGCTCTATTTGCCCACAAACCCACAGACGTACTATTTTTTTTCAGACTCCGCTTCCTTGTGCTTAACCCAGTCTTCAATCAGCTTGTTTACCACAGATTCCATAGTTACGTCTTCATCCACACACAGTTTTTTAAATCGCTTGTGTATTACCGCATCAATCCTGGTACGAAAAAAAATCTTGTCTTTGCTCTCATTCGCCATAAATTAAAATCTAAGCACACAAATACATTTACCTATTAACCCACTTTATAAAGCTAGTTCCCAGGTTTCGTAAAGTTTTATTGATTCATAATGTGGGTTTGTGGGTTTGTGGGTTAAATTTAAAAACAGCAAGCGGGACATAACCGGACGCAGGGCAAAACCAAGGGATGAAGAGTGATTGCACCTGCAAGACCCGCTAAAACTTCAAAAGCAAGGGAGCGAAATAATGGCAGAAAATTCCAGAGTTCGTATACCTGCAAGTTTAGAACAGTACTTAAAATCTCAAGCTCCAAGAGTACTTGGGATTTCTGAGAATGCTGTCTCCAGTGTTCATCTTTCCGAATTGATGGACAAAATCTGTTACGAACACAGACAGATATTTGCAGGTGTTTTAATGCCAGCTAATGGAATGCAAATGGTAGCTGTGGCTGTGCCTACAGAACGAGATACAGACATTATTAACAGCAATATCTAGCTTCATAGGAGAATGCAAGTGATCAACATTTATTTTGCAGATATTGGCAACTTCACCAGCATTACCGCCCTCAAAGGTGAAAAGCCGCGCGTGATGCGCTCAGTTTTTCAAGACGTGACCTACACCAGTGCTAGGGATTACGACACCGAAGACTCGCCCAGCGTCAAACTAGACAACAAAGTATTAGTCTTGGGCGAACGTGCCACCAAACAGAAGAACCCGCAGACCGCCGCCGAGCGAGGCAAGCAGTTACCAGAATTTGTTAAACCTTTCACCCTGGCAGGCTTGCGGCAAGATTTTGAGGGGACTGTCCGGTTCTTAGTACCAGAGCGTAATCATTGGGAAGAAGATACAATTCGTCAAACATTGGTTGCAGATCATCAAGTCACAGTTAATGGCAGAAGCTATAAACACCGCATCAAAAATGTTGAGTTTTACCTAGAAACCGATGTGGCAGTGGCCAACGGTTACAAGAAAGGCTTTCTCAACTCCGGCGATACACTCGGCATCGACATCGGCGGCGGCACTACTAACTATGTTGTGATGACCTCGAATGGTGAAGTGTTAACCCGTCGCTCAATCCCGAAGGTGGGCGGTGTCTCCCTGGCTAACGACATCATCAACTCTGACTTAATGCAGAGTTATGCCAAGCGCGATAATGTTGCGTTCAAAGTGGCCAAGATGATGGATGCAATTGCTGACGGTTCTTTCACCTACGGGCGCAAGTATGATTTCAGTTCGGTCTTCCCTGGCTTGTTAGAAAACTGGTTTAACGGGCTGATGGACGGCATTACCACAGCAGCTAATGATTACTTGGCAGATGTCACAAACATCATGCTGATTGGTGGATGTGCCAATTTAGTACGTCATAAATTGAGTGCCAAGCCAGGGTTTTATATTCCAGTTGACCCTCATCTATCCAACATTCAAGCATTGTTAGCTATGTAAAAAAATGCAAGTACGTTTAGCGGCACTCGTAGCTGCAAAAGTCGAGGGAATCAGACTTTCACTTAACTATTCAAAGCTGAGTGATACCGTAAATCTGCTGTTGGACGCAATATTGCATCAATGGAATCTAAACCTTTCTTATCAGCCCCAAAATGGGACAGTTAACCTCAAAGTCAGACTAGATGAACGTCATCAAACATGGGTATCCCAATATGCCATTGAAAGGGGAATTAATGCTACATCTGCCACCAATTTGTTGATTAGTGAATATTTAAAAGGCAACAGCGTGAATTTTTCACCCCAACCACAAGCAACTATGGCTAATGACAGCAATCTAATTCCACCATTATCAAAGCAAGAATCAGACGCAGAAAAACCGAAAGGATCAGCATTAATTAGGAGTCTCAAATTATGAGTCAAACGCGTGTAGTCCTAGACGAAAAGCACATTCCTAAAGCCAAAGAAATCATTGAGCAGACAGGAATCAACACTTACTCTCAGTTATTTACCATCCTGTTGGTTAACTATGGTGACACTCTTGTTAAGTCTTTGAGAGGTAGTAATGAATAACCTAAATAGGGTCTACAATTCAACCCTACTAACCAATTCCAAGGTGTACCAAATCGATAGAACATTGTATCAGTACCTCCACAAAACAGGCACAATCCAACATCCAAAGTATCACTTTCGCCCTCTGGCTGGACAACGAAAGAAGGCTGATTTACTGCTCAATCACAAGGCTTTAACTACTCGCTGTTATGAGGTTTTAGGGATGTCAACTAGTGCAAGTGTCATCAGTCAAGAATCACTGCAATTATCGATTTTTTGAGGTGAATATGAACACTCAACCACTGCCAGAATTGATTGCACAAGCCCAACAATTAGTAAACCAAATTCGACAGCATCCACAATATCAAAGGTTGAATTTTGATTGTGACGTAACCCTTGGCGATGTCAGCCAATTTTTCAACACTCTGCAATGGTCAGCAGCAGCTTCAACTGTGGATGTTTCCAGAGAAGGCTTTTTTCAGTGATGGGAGAGCGACCGCTTGACTGGACACCGAGCGATCGCACCCACCGATGAATGTATCTCCGCCATAAAGAATACACTACACAAGGATTGTAAATCATGACGAAACCATTAGGCTATTACTGCGCTCTAACACCAGGAGATGGCAGTTATTTAGATTGGCTTCAAGATACTTATGGTTCTTGTCTTGAAGGGATTAATCGCATCGAAAAACTGCATTTTTTGAAAGCGATAACTGAAAACTTAATCGCTGCTGAAATCGCTACACAAGGACAATATTTACTGTCAGAATCGGCTGATACTATCCAAAAACTTCAAGAGGATTTGTATCAATACACGCCCATAGGCGACCACTTGGGATTAGCAGAAGCAATCATCAATCAACTTAAGACTCAATAATGAAGTACCAAAAACAAGCCATGCTGGGGCTATTGGGTTTGGGTTTGATTGCTTCACCTCTGTTTATCAAATTGCCTCAGCAGTTCTACACTTTTTCTGCTGTATCGAACTTGGAAGCAAGAGAATCTGTTGAACGTTCACGCATCCAACAACGCAAACTGACCAGCGACAAACTGAATGAAACTGGCATATTACCGACCAGTTTAAAACTCAGAATCAGAGGCTATTTAGACAACCCAAAACGCAACCCAAGACCTGACACCAGCTATTACCAAGAAGATGAGCAAGTTTATGTTTATGATTCATCTGGTCGTTGCATAGGACAGATAGCAGAACGGCGTTGGCTTTGGAAGTATCACTACAGAAATGTCTGCAATTTATCCCCACAAATGGAGCAGAGTAAATCATGAAAAGTGCAGAGTATAAGCCCCCAAATGAATCAAACTCGACATCTGCAACTTCCCCAAAAACTAGCAACAAAGGAGTCAATAATTATGTTGAAATCCTAGCGCAATGGATTGTTGATATTATTGCCCTGCCCGTGACCTTCACTACTCACATCGTCGCCCAGTTCGTTACCCCTGGCTCATCAGGCACAAAAATACTCGGTGCAATGGGTTTCTTCCTTGGCACACTCCTTAGTTCTGATGGAATCTGGCAAACACTGTTTCAAGGCATCCCGATGTTTAGCTGGTTTGAAAAAACTTGGATTGGCTGGTTTGGATGGCTAACGCTGCCGTTTAATCTATTTTTCTGGCTATCACTTGCTATTTCGGCTTTAGTTCAGGTTATGGAAGCCCGGAGTTTACGGGGTAAACGACCAATGGAAGCCCGAAGCGAATTTGAGGAATCCAAACAGTACACCCTCAGCAGTAAGCCGACTGCAAACATTGACCTGACTACCGCACTGTGGCGGGATTACAAGGTTGCTGGGATGAAAGAACGCCATGCTGGAGGTGCAATTGCACTGTTTTTCTGGCTATTCGACTTAACCACAACCTTTGTAGGGCGCAATCCGTTCGTTTATACCGACCCTGGCCAGATTTTGGGGTGTTTAGCTTACAACTTCACCACCATGATGGCAGGCGAAATCGGTTACACGATTTGGCGATTGACTAAATAAGTAAACAAATCATAGCCCTCTGCCTGCAAGGGTGGAGGGTTTTTAGTTGGAGAATAATTATGGAATCTTTACCTGATATTCCACAACTCGCCACAAAAGAAACTGCCTCACTTCGGGCTGACTACCCCTGCATTGAACACCTGGAAGCGGGTAACATCGCCCCTTGGCTAGTAGAACGAGTTGACCAATTGTTAGTTCGTGCCAAGACTGAAAGGGCAGGGATGAACCTAGCCAAATGCGTTACTCTAGCAACGGCATCCATCGGGGTGGTTTGCTATGCTACTTCACCACTCGCCCCCATTGGTGCGTTAGTTGCAGGACTGGGTTACGCTTGGTCAGTGGTGCAAGACATGACCGATTCTCATCAGTTTGCGCCCATTCCCTTTGTGCGGGGTAACTTCCTAGAGTTCCTTTCAGCAATGGGTGACAGTGAAGCGCGAGAGGAATGGTTTTCTAATCGCAATGAAATTGTGGATTTAATGAACCACCTGACACCCTTGGAACGTAGTGAATTCGTGATGCTGCGGCAGTACACCAATACCTTAACCGAATTTCTAAAAGGTGTAGAAGCAGGCAAGCGGTTCTATGCTTACAGGTGGCTGCTGGACAATTTCACCACTTACAGAGGCGCATTTCCGACTGTTGAGCAGTTGGGTAAACATCTGGCACAGGTAGCCCCTGACCCCAGAATTAACCATGCACAAGTCACTTTAATTCAGCAACAATCCCAACTGCCACAAGCCAAAATACCAGAACCCAAGTTTGTTGAACTGCCACAACCAAAGTTTATAGAGTTGCCCAGTTCCCCAACCATTGAACCTGCTGCACAGACCCAAGCACCAAACATTCAAACCCTGTTGACCCTGCCACTTCACCACCGAGCGATCGCAATTATCGACGCATTAACCAATAGTGGTTTTGATATCGCTAAGTGCATTCGTGACCAAATCACCGTGATTGCAGGTAATCAACGAGGTGGTAAGGGTACGCTCATGGCGATTCTAGCCATTTTAAGCAAGGCACTGGAGCCAAATACTAAGATTCACTACTTTACCGCCGGTGATGACGTGTACCCCTTTAATTGCCATCACTTAGTATGCAGACTGAGTTACCCTCACTTGGAGGGTGCAAAGGCTGACGCTATGGTGGCAGGCGATTTGTACAAGTATTTAAGGGAGATGGACAATGCCACCCAAAATAGTTACACAGACATTATTTTGGTGATTGATGAAGCGGTGGCGTTGTCTGACTACCTCAGCGATGAGCAGAAGCAATGGATCATCCGCTTTCTGTTCACTCGCGCCAGTAAGAAGGGCGCTCAAATTTTCGTGGTGTTGCATGGCAAGAATCTCACATCTTGGGTAGGGACGAAAAACACCGCAGGTTTTGGCGATACTTTCAAAAGTGGGGCTACTTTCATTGGTTGTGAGGCAACCAGTAAAAAACTGTCTCCACTCAAGTCAATCTCATTGGCAACCGGGCGTTACTTCCTGGCTGACCCTGATAGTTTTGATAAACCCATAGCAGGGGGTGAAATTGGCACAATTCCAGAATGGCTAAAAACTGAAGTTAATCCCCATTCTGGGCAACCAGATCCGGCGCGGACACTGCTTAAATATTTTCCTGAGTTAAGAAGTGATTCCCCGGCTTTGGCTGATTCTGTACCAAATAGCGATAAGCCACCGGATGAGTTTTTGAATCAGGCCAGAGCTTGGATTAATGAAACTTGGGTGATACCAGATGTACTACCGCCCACCTCACCCAGTTATCCAAGCGATACCGACCGATACCAGCCGACTGATAAGGCTTTTGAGGTTTTGGAATCGTCTGGTATCGATACCGGAAACGATACCGGAATCAGTGATACCACCCCAGAAACGGACGATTTTAATGCTCTTGCCGATGATACTGGAATCGATACCGACCGTCGCTATACTCCTGCTGAATTGACGAGTGAACAATTGGTTGGCATCGTCAAGCAGATGGTGGATAAGAAGATGTCGCAAACTCAAATTATTCAATCCCTGTGGGGAGTGGAGAAAAATGGTAAGGGCTGGAAACAGGCTTACACCGCGTACAAAGAACTGTTTCCATGAGCCAAATCAACTTTGTACCTGGATGCAGTTTATGACTGATAAAACTTTGCTCTCTGCCAGTAACAGAGGGCAAAATTCGTTTATAGGGCGTATAAACTGAATTTTTTCTGGTATCTCTTGATTACTTCCCTATTTTTCTAGTAGTTTTTCTGGGCTACATTGTTCTAACAACTGTTTTGAGTAAGCCCCTGGCGGTTATTAGGAGGGGTTTACAGAATTGAAAGGGGCGATCGCACTTTGCGAGACTTAATCTTCATCCTTTAGTTCGGATAAAATCTTGTCGAGCCTGTCGTTTGTGTCTTTGGCAAGCTGAGTGCATCGCACACTTGCAGCCATTCCACCTGCGGCAGTAACAGTTCCTTCGGGAACTTTGCCTGATAGTAGAAGTCCAGCACCTACAAGGCTAATACAGGCAGACAATGCAGTTGCAATTAGTGCGAGGTTGAAACTGTATCGTGCTTGGCGCAAGCGTTCTTGGGCAATGTAAAATTCAATTGGCTCATTACTCATAAATTTCGCTCCCGTGTGTTCAAGTTCACACTTCTAATGTCGAGCCAAACGCCTAGAACATTGAATGCACAACGATTGTGTTGTAACCCACTTGTGATTTCTCTATGATTGCCTTGTGTCCAAGTTTTGATCAAGTAGGCGATCGCTTCTAAAAAACCCCATCCAGATGACTATGACAAACCCAAGCCTTGGCAGAAACAAGAAGAAAATAACTATCACAGCATCTCAAAAAGGTGTAGAGTTGGCAGAAAAAGCCTTGATCAGGCTTGGGTTTGATTCAAAAAGTAACTTTGCAAAGTCTCAATTATTATCTCGCAGTACAGTTACAAAATTTTTCCAGCGCGAGCCAATTCAGCTTGATTCCTTTAAAAGGATATGTGAGGCACTAAAATTGAATTGGATAGAAATTGCGGAATTATCAGAAGCAAAACAATCTCAGCGAGTAGATATAAATGATTGCATTATTTCTGATAATAATGAGGAGGTGAAGCAATTGCAAACACTTCGCCGTAAAGTGACTGTAATAGATAAAAAAAGTCAAACAATTAAAGCAGTAATCACCTTAGAAGGCGATATAAATTCAGTTAACAACTGGAAAATTATTCAATCTGCTATACAGGAATATTCAGGAGATACTATAGAAATTACTGATATTAAAGAAGGCAGCATCAGATTATTTGTAGAGGGTTCTCCAGAGGATATCGAACGGCTTATATCTCGCATCAAATCAGGAGAATTAAAAGAAGTAAGCGGCTTTCCTGTTAAAGATGTTCAAATTTTGAGTAAAAGTTCAAACGATAACGAAAGTAACGAACTTGATAATAAATGGCATCTAGTGCAAAAGATTGTTGCTAAGGGATCTAGCGGTCGAAACTTGAGCGGTGCCGACCTGAGCGATGCCGACCTGAGCGGTGCCGACCTGAGCGGTGCCGACCTGAGCGGTGCCGACCTGAGCGGTGCCGACCTGAGCGGTGCCAACCTGAGCGGTGCCAACCTGATTGGTGCCAACCTGAAAGATGCCAACCTGAAAGATGCCAACCTGAAAGATGCCAACCTGAAAGATGCCAACCTGATTGGTGCCAACCTGAAAGATGCCAACCTGAAAGATGCCAACCTGATTGGTGCCATCCTGATTGGTGCCATCCTGATTGGTGCTATTATGACTGGTGCCTACTACCCTGGTGCCAACCTGATTGTTGCTTTCCTGATTAATCAAATGTTACAAAGAAAGGCAGAAGGAAAAGAGCATCAATAAGGTATTGAGCCGAGATACAAGTAAAAAGCAGCAAGATGCTCTGGAAAGCCTTGATGTATATAAGTTTGAGCGTTTTTGAGGCTTATGTAGCATTTTGAGAGAACATACTTGCAGTGTAAGGGTCAATAATTGCTTTTTGTCTACCAAAGAGAATAATAAATACTGTGTGGTAAAAATGAATATAACCCTTTCCCTGTATGAGTTTCAGGCAATTCACTGCGAAAGATGCTTATTGTCTAAGTTGTAAAACCTGTAAATAAAGTTAATAGATACTCCGGTTTTTGTAGCGATAGATACCCAAGATTTGTACCAAAGTGTCAATTTCACTTGAAAATTACTGAAACCTATATATAGTAGGAGTTTCCAGACCATCTTGCAGGTTTTTACACATATCTCGGCTTCACGTCCTATACGCTCTTTTGATTCTGCCGTGGAGTTTTATTTTTTGGACTAGTTTGAAAGAGGCTTCACATCTGGGCAAAACAACCATCAGCCTGACCCCCGTTGCTAGATAATAGTGTGTGGTATTGGAAACTGCTATTCTCAATACCGCAGGCGGGGTGGGGTCATGAGCGAAGATACAAAATCCGTTGAGTTAGTTGTAGTTCAAAAATTAGAAAATGCCCTCAGTGCCAATATTGAGGCGTACTTTGCAGGTGTAATTGACTCTGACCCCGATGTTTTAGAGGAACTGCTTAAATCCAAAAACAGTGAGGGAACCCGTAGAGCTTACCGCAGAGATATCACGGATTTTTTTACTCGCATGACGCAAGTGCGTCCTAACCGGGATTCTATTCTGGAGTTTTTACACCTGGACGGTCATAAAGCCACGCTGGTAGTGACTAAGTACAGAGCCATACTTGCGGAAGCTGGGCTATCTCCCAACACGGTTAACCGCCGACTGGCTGCAATTAAATCTCTGGTTGCCTACGGGCGAAAGTTGGGGGTGTGCAACTATGCAGTAGATGTAGATAGTATTCCTGTGCAAGCTTACCGCGATACTAGCGGTGTCACTGAAGAAGAATTTTTGAGCGTGATCCGGCAGTGCGATCGCGCGACGTTGGCCGGGAAACGGGACTATGCTTTGTTGCTGCTGCTGTGGGGCAATGCTCTGAGGCGAAATGAGATTAGCACCTTGGACTTGAGACATTTTGACGGCTCTAAGGGAACGCTATCAATTTTGAGTAAGGGCAAGCAAGTTCGAGAGACAGTTAATCTGCCAAAAGTCACTGTGACAGCTATTACTGACTGGCTGATTGCGCGTGGTGGTGATATGTCCTCGTCCCGCCCGTTGTTTAGTTCGGTTGATTTTTATGCAGAAGGTCACAGGTTAACCGGGGATGGCATCTATAAAATAGTCAAGCGTTTATTTAAACGGGCTGGTGTTGAAAAGCACATGAGTCCGCATCGTTGTCGCCACAGTGCCATCACTGCTGTACTTGAAAAAACTGATGGCAACGTCCGCAAAGCTCAGAAACTTAGCAGACACGCCAAATTAAATACGCTCCAGATTTACGATGACAACCGCAATCGCGATCAATTGGAGATGTCTGAGTTGTTAATGGATGGGTTGGATTAGCATTGAGCCGAGATGCCTGCACATCCAGAAATTAAGGCTGAAAACGATTTATTCTGCATAGGTTTGATCATTTGCTACTTCGTCTGTCAGTCGGCTCAATGGCGAGTTGACTTAATCCTGTCTCAGATGCTTAATTTCTTTACCGTCTTGTGTTTGAAGTGTCACAGTTCCGCGTGTCATTAATTTAAGTAAGTGGTTGATCGTAATTTCGATTTCTTCTAAGTCGGCTGCGTCAAAAACAGCAGAGACTGCCAAACGATATCTAGTGGTCGCTGAATCTACATCAGGGCTAAGTGTTTTTTGTTTTTGGGTTGATAACCGTTCTTGCATTAATTGTGGGACTCTAGTGCTATCATTATCTTCCCAGTCAACAACCTTTTGCCAGTCCTCAATCCCAACGGCTTTGCATAAGTCAATAAAGTGTTCAGCCGAAATCCGCTCACCATGTAGGAAACGTTTGAGTGTCGATGCAGAACTATAGCCTTGTTTCATCCAATTCTCCTCCGCTTTTTTCCAACCCTTCTTGCGTCTAGCAGACTCAATTTCTATAATGCCCTCCTGAGAGAGCTTGTATGAACTCCTCATTAATGGTTTCTCCGTACTTTTTTTCAAGCTGCCAAGCTTTAGTGGATTATTTTACCAATTAATTAGCAACTGAAAAGAAGGTTGATGGAGAATAGACTGTACTGCCCACCTGGTGATCTATAACTGGCTCAATTTCAACTTTACTAATTGCAAGAAAAGCCTTAATACGCGGAAATTGAAGTTAAATTTATGCTATTCAATTGTTCAGAAACAGTTCAGAAAAATAGATGAGCTAAAAACTGAACTAATTGATCCCCTTGTGAACCTAATTTTTACTTATATTTAAAACATCACTTTATGAGGGAAGTGCTATGTCTATAAAAAATGTGGTAATTGGAGGTAAAGGTATTCCGCCACGCATTCAAACTATTCAATGTCAGTTTGAAGGCATAAGTTTCTTAGGAGAATTCTATAATTGTAATCACTTTTTTGATGCCTGTTATGAAATAGGGAGAGAGTTGCGTATTGAAAAATTCAGACATGAATTTGAGCAAACATTAAAGCAGGCATTCAATCTAACATTAGAGCCAAAATTAACAAAAGCTGAGTTATTGCGTTCTTTGGTCATCAGAATTCGATCAAGCATCCGAGATGAAATATCTCAAGCTTTGTTTATTTATAATTTAGAAAATTTCAGTGTTGAGGATATTCTTACTAGAGTTCGCCAGTACGGTGAGCAGTTGATTCAAAAAGGGGAGTCAATCAACGTTTCTACTGATTGGATTAAATTCCAAGCTGAACGCATAATCAAAAATTTAGTAAAAACACAGGGTGGGAAACATCTGTTACAAAGCATGTGTCTGCGTATCATAGATACTCCAGGACCGCTTGATTCAGAAGCAACAAGCAGAGAAGAAAGCGGTAATTTAAATCTTAGCTTCCATAACCAATCTACTCAAAGACCTATGATTTCTACTCGTGATAGTTATATTCCTGGTAGTTCTATGCGTGGTAGCTTTAGAAAATTGCTCATGCAATATGAGAATAATGCTCAAAACCTTCGCTCTGTGCAGCATTATTGGGATTTCTGGTTTCCGCTATCTGAAACATTTAACTGTTATTCTTCCTTCAACGAAAGCAAGAATTGCTCTCGTATAATAACAATAGATTTTGAGGCAGGAACAGGTAAAACTAACAGCTATTTGCCTCTTACAAGACAAAAATTGGAAGGATATTACTTTCCGTCAGTTTTTGATGAATTTCATATTTGGGATAGGCGATATAGATGTCGTGCAATCGGGCTGAACGCCCGTAAATTTAATGTGTATCAATATCATTTTTTAAAATCAAGTTGGGAGCTTAACTTAACAACTTCATCCGTTTATATTCCTGTTACATCTACTCCTAGTTTATTTGAAAGATTGTCCAAAAGTTACATTTTATTAGAACATTTATTTGTTAGAATTGCCGCACAAGTTTATCAATCAACTTTCTCAGATTGGTTACAGCAGATAAGTGTCCAACTGTGGAATACAAGAAGAAGAGTAGAAAACTTAAAGAGAAGTATCTCCAATCAAGGAGGCATTATTACACTCATTACTGCTATCATAAACAATACTAATGTCCAAATCAATGGACTAGACGTAGTAAACTTCGCCCGAAAATCAGCGTTGATAGGACGGCTCATTCAATATGAGGGTAATACTCAACACCTTCTACCTATTCTGATCGTCATCAATGAAATAGATTTTGTGCTTGTTTGGAAAAGGAATGTCTTTGTTGAAAGTAATTACAGTCACAAAACTTTGTACTTAACTACTAGCAATGAACTGAGCTACACGAGCAGTATATTCCTATTTGATTTTGTTGAAGGGGTATATGTTCAATTGTTTAATATCGCAATAATCCTAAATATCTTCAATATTCTCCTAGAGAGAAAAGTTTTAAATTTTCAAGTAAATAAAGAATATTCAAAGCCACTACAAAATGACAAATTGTTAGCTGACTCACTAGAACCCCTATGTACAATATTTTTGAGAATGAATTTGATAAATAATATAATAATGAGCATTTCTAATTATTTCAACAATGCTCATTTCAACAAATCATTTTCTAATTCAAAAACGCTAAGTTACTCACGAAAAGCAGAAAAGGCTATATTGGTGAATACTGTTTTAGAGTAATTAGTATAAAGTTTGGAGGGGGCAAGGGAATCACTTTCTCCAGTACCTATCAAGCTGCCAACTTTTAGGGAACTGATGTATTTAGCAGTGACTTCCTCCCTCCTTATCTATTTACAAATGCAATGAGTAAGTTTATTTAAAGTCTGAAAACTTCAGCGTACAAGTGATAGATGCTAATTTTTGTATTGAAATATTTGAGTAAAGTAAATTTAATATTATATCAAATATTTAGTTCGCATTATATCCCAAACTCGTCTGTTCATTTATTGTTCATTTGAATTCTAAATAATTGAACCAGTTACTGACCTTGTTACTGGTCTTTTTTATTGAGCTAAAAAAGACCAGTTTCTCATACTGTTTTATCTTCAAAATTTATGATTCAACTCCTAATATATAGATATTAAGTTGGCAGCTTAATAGTGTCGTTTCGTAAAGGAGAAAATTGTGAATATTCCTGCCCCTATTGAGGTCACAGAGGTAGCCTCAACAACGGGATTTTTCTGTCAACCTGACCCTTCCCTAGTTAAGTTGGCAGTAGAACACGGTAGTCCAATCGTTTTTTTTATACTACTGTGCTGGTTTTTTCAGATCCTGACTCAGTTTATCAAAACTTGTAAAGAAGAGTAACTGCAATTAGTCAGCAACCTATTGTTGCTAACAAAGGTTACGCAAAACCTCTAGTCTCATAGCTAGAGGTTTCATTTGAACTTAACATTGATTTTAATTTATAAAAAATCATTCTTAGCCAATACTGAGCAATAAAGCTACTCAGCCGAAGCTCTCAAAATCATTGATAAGTCTCGGCTGTGACAAATAAAAGTAAGAAATTCGGGACGGGATTTTCTTAGTTTGTGGTTTTTAATACAGCACACTGTTTAACCCACGATTCTTTATCAAGTGCAGTAGCTTAAGAGATGCTCCGCTAGGCCGTTTTTGTCCTATTTCCCATTTTTGAACTGTTGAAGGACTTATATTCAAAATACGTGCAAAAACAGCTTGACTAACTTGAGATGATTCCCGTATTTCTTTAATTTGTAATGGTTCTAAAGGCTCAATAGGAGGTAAACATAGGTGTTCAAATTCGCGCAATGTAGTTTGACTCATTAGCCCAGCTTTGTGTAGGTCTTTTGCTGTTTCATGAACTGCTTCAAGAATCGCTGATTTTTTCTTCCGCATTACAAATCACCTCTATTAACGCATTACTATTTTTTGCCTGCTCAAGCTCATCTGGTGTATAAGCAAGTAATTGCTTGGATAACATTTTCAGAGCTTCTTCTTCATCTTTGTCAATGTTACTGCGTTCGTTTTTTGAAAAGCCAAAAATAAAAAACCAACGATCTGCATTATTAGTAGCTATTAGTGTCCGAAATCCACCACTCTTACCTTTCCCTGGTTTTGCTATGCGTTTTTTAAACAGTCCACCTCCAAGGTCAGCATCATAAAGCCCTGCTGCCATTTCGTTTACAGCGTTACAGAGACTAAGATTGTTTAAGCCTTCCTTCCGCGCCCAACGGTCAAAAGTACGGTTTTTGTAAATTTTCATTTTCTAGTCTCTTTGGTTAAACTATAGCACCTAGTCCTATACTTTAGGGGAACGCAACAATAATATGTCCTGGGTAAAGCTCTTAATTAACTAGGGGTAAAAAACATGAACATCCAACTGAAAGCTGAATACGAGCAATTTATACAAACCCTAATTGCTACAGGTAGATATGAAAATGCTGAAGATGTGATTGTTAAAGCATTGAAACTGCTAAAGGAATGGGAGAAAGGTAGAGAGCAATGGGAAGAGGAAACTAAAAAGAAACTAGCTGTTGGACTGGCTGATATCGAACGCGGTGATGTGGTAGATGGCGAAGTTGTGATGGAGAGACTACAGGAGAAATTACGCAAGGCCTGTGAGACTCAAGAATAATGAAATACTTTATGGCCTACTGAATTAAACATTCTCAAAAATAGAATTGAGGAATCAGTTAAACTTAACAATATTCAAGAGGTTTAATTATGAAAACCGAACACGAACGCTCAGAATTAATCAAAGCTATCAATGTACTTCTAAACCAAGCTTACGACAGTACTTTAGATGAGATTTACGCCCTACTTCAAAAACTAGAAGAAGAAGAAGAAGAAGAAGATTTAAAAGCGTATGAGCAAGCTAAAAAAGATGCTGAGTTTGACGGCTCAGTGTCATGGACAGAAGCTAAAAAAGAACTGAAAACAGAAATAAAAAAGGAAGTGGCGTGAGTTATAAAGTTGAAATAATAAAGGGAGCATTAAAACAACTTTAAAAATTATCGTCAGAAGTTCAAGAACGCATACAAGTTAAAATTGATGAATTAGCCACAGAACCCCGTCCAAACGGGGTTAAAAAGCTAAAAGGCAAAGAAAATACTTATAGAATTAGAGTAGGCGATTACCGCATTTTATACGATATCTTTGACGATATTTTATTAGTAACGGTTGTAGAAATTGGACATCGAATTAACGTTTACAAAGATGAAAGTTGACAAGCTCAACAGGTAATCATCACGAGATTGATTAGATTAACTGTGCTGTCCAATTTATCATGTCACTCCTCTCCCCTTACTTATTTCAGCGCAGTAAATAAAATTTTTATTCATCTTAGAATCGGATAAATTATTGTTCTTCAAGCAACACATTAACTACCCAAACAAAGTTTTGAGTAAATACTCAAATGAAGTTTTACTCAAAAACTTGGAGCTATAGCATTAACTAAAACTCGCTCTTAGCAATTCTAAAATTTGTTCTATTTTTAACTTGCTATTACGCAGAATAGATGCTTTGATAATTTGAGTAAATACTCATTTGAGTATTTACTCAAGCTTTGGTAGTCTAGTAATGTTAAGACTTATCGCCATACAGAACCAAAAGAGAGGCTCAGGTAAAACAACCATTGCTATTAATCTTGCTCATGCACTGAAGCGAGATAATTACACAGTAATTTCCGTAATCCTATCACGATCATCTTCCCTCAAGCCGATGCCCGTAATAGCGTAGTGTTAATTCAGAGGAAAAAAATGTCAGAGCTTCTTGAGCAATACCAACAGCAATCACCACAGAATTACTTCCAAGCAATTGGGGTAATTTCAGGAAAGATAAATTTCACTGAAGACAAGAAACTAAAGATTGAAATTGGTAGACAAGAATATCCACTAATCTCTAAACCCAAGGCATTTGAGGCTCTGAAAATGTGTCTCAAGAAAAAAGATACTAACGAAGCTACTTTGTTGGTTTATCCGAAAGTAACTCACTTCCCTAAGCCAGATCAACCACATCAAATGTATTTTCAATTAGTGGCACATCAAGAAACACCTTCGGGATTATTTGAAGAACTCAATGATGGGGAATTTAAGCTATCTGGATTATGGCAGTTTATCCCTGTATGCCGCACTCCCTGCATTTCAATTTTCAAGAACTTTAATAAGGAGAGATTAGATTTTATCAAATCTGCTGAGACTTCATTAAAAGTAAAATTTATGAAAGCATCTCACTTACCAATCGTTTGGAAAGATGCTATTGTTCCGCCCTTTCGATTTAATCCTAAAGTACCTAAAGAAGAACAAGCCAAGCGTTATTTCGTTCAGGTGAAAGCCAAATTTAATCCTGACAAAAATATTTTTATTTTTGATTCATTGATGGGATTACCCACTGAAGAATTCCCCAATTTCCTTAAGGCATCAAAAACAGATAAGGCAAAAGTGGCAGATGAGAAAAGAAAGAGTAATCCCAACAAGAAACCAAGAGCTAAACAGGAATCAAAAACCCCATTACCAAAGCCTATCAAAAAGAAAGTTGTCCCAGAGACAGAATAATTATTTGTGATATTTTTAACTTGCCATTACCCTGAATTAATGCTTTGATGATTTGAGTATTTACTCAAATGAGCGTTTACTCAAAATGCTGGAGTCAACAAATGCCAACAGTTATCGCCGTCCTGAACCAAAAAGGAGGCTCAGGTAAAACAACCATTGCTACTAATCTTGCTCATGCACTAAAACGAGATAATTACACAGTCTTACTGGTAGATTCCGATCCACAAGGTAGTGCTAGGGATTGGAATGAAGCAAGTGGGGGTAACATCATCCCGGTTGTTGGGCTAGACAGAGAAACACTAGCTAAGGACTTGCAAGCCATTTCGCAAGGGTACAACTGGATTGTAATTGACGGTGCGCCGCAAATCGCCAAGCTTAGTGCAGCTGCGGTTAAAGCAGCTGACTTGGTACTCATCCCTGTACAGCCTAGCCCCTACGACATTTGGGCGTGTGCCGATCTAGTTGACATAATCGCCGCACGTCGAGAAGTCACCGACGGTAAACCAAAAGCCGCTTTTGTCATTAGCAGAGCAATCAAGAATACCAAGCTCAGTGGGGAAATTAATCAAGCACTCTCGGATTACGGTTTACCTGTGCTTAAGGCAGGCACAACTCAACGGGTAGTCTACCCAACAACGGCAGCAGAGGGATTAACTGTTTTTAGTGACCCCAGCAGCGATGCGGCCAGAGAAATTAATACACTCAAAAAGGAAGTGCTGGAGGTACTCAAGCATGGTGCTTAAAGCAAAGAAAACACGACGCGACCACGAGCAGAAAAACTTGGCGATTGAGGAAGCCAGCAAGGAAGAAACCACCCGCCTCAATGCAGAAATTCCAGTCAGCTTACACAACAAAGTTAAGATGCGGGCCATAGAGGAAGGCAAGGGCAGCAGCATCACTAACATTGTGATCAAGGCACTAGAGGCATATCTTGATACTCCAGTCCCTAAAGATTGAGTAAAACCTCATTTGAGTAAATACTCAAATAAATCAGAAAAAGCCAGCGATCGCTGTCATGGCTGCTAATTATGTAACAAATAATTGCAGACATCAGCCGATTGACCAAGTTTGTGATGTCTAAACTTGAGTTTTCTAAGGTCTAAAGAGAATCAATTCAAATATAGATTTAAATCAATGCTATTTAGAATTTCTGAGTCTTTTACTGATGATAAATTTAAAAGTAAGAAACAGAAGTAAGAAAAAGTTTGATGAAGCTGTAAAAAGACTTAAATAGTAAGGGTTTCAAGAGCCACTGTTTCGCAAGTCACTTGCGCGGTCGTGCCAAGGGGCGATCGCAATTTTCTCCCCCTGCTCCCCCAGCCTTATTCCAACAATAATTATTTACGCCGACCTACTTACACCTTTGGAAAAACTACAAGCACTGAAGGATTGGATTCAATCTTTAGGTTAAAACACCAAATTCATATTTATTTTTGTTTAACGATATTAATTTTATTGTCTTTGGGCAAAACTTAGCTTATAGATGTTTATATGTGTTTATATACTAGTTAAGTTGTAACCAAATATGCTATCTAAGACAGCAATGCTAAAACTTACGCTTAAGCAAGCTTTCTCTTTTTTATTGCTTGGTGGTTTATCCATACAACTATCAAGTAGTTTTCCTGTACAAGCACAGACTATTGTTTCTTCTACTATTATTTGTGGAACATTTGCTCCTGCTGGCAAGGTCGCTACTCGCTATCTTTATACTCAATCTTGCAGACCTTCTTGGGATACGAGTATTGCTACAACTCCTAATAGTTCTGTTATTCAATCCCCTGTTTCAGGATTGACAATATGTGGGACTCGTCCACCAACAGGTTATTTTGCTGTTATGCAAGTAGTTCGTTCTGAGTGCAATATTTATCCAAGCAGCCCATCGTATTCTTCTTATGTTTCATATAACGCCATAGTTATTGCTAAAAACTAACCATTTTTTTAGATGGCTTGGCGAAGTCATTTCGAGCGGGTTTTTGACCGGAAAAGAGAAGCGAGCCGCGTAGCGGCAATGTGCGTCTGAGGTCAAAACCCGCTCGAAAATACATTGAGTACGAACAAGCAAGTTTGTTGCGATACATTGGCGGCTGAAAAAGCTTATAAATTAAAATAATTAAGCCATTAAGAAAATTTCAAAACTTACTTGATTCTTACTTGCCGATATGGGGTGAAAGTAGCGAGTCTGACACGAGCCGCCACGCAACGGCTATATGTAGCGAACTGCAAACATCCAGGGCTAAAACTGCAAACAAGGCGATTTTGAAACCACATTATTTGCAAATAAGGTTCTGCTCAAAACGACATTATTTGCAAATGAAACTGCA
>NZ_JACJQW010000070.1:0-19981 GCF_014696905.1 Nostoc sp. FACHB-190 | reverse complement strand
ACGCCAAACGATTCATCAGAGAGTTTTATTTTTTCTGTCATTCTTTTACTGTGGTGAAAGCGTTATTTGAACTAGCAATTCACGGTCAAATTTTTGACTTTCCCAAACTCCATACCTATGGTGTTTTCTCATAACTGATTTAGGATTGCTATACTACAGGTGCAGTAGTGTTGGCGATCGCATTTGTGCCTACCTACTAAACATACTTTCCCAATAATTTGATGCCTAATCAATTTCCCATTCTAATCTCAAGGTTTCCAACTTAGGATTTTTAACACTCAATTGCTTGCATTCTTCCAAAAATTCCTTCACCTGTTCTTGAGTCAAACTTAAACCCCCATCTTGGAGATTATGAATAAAAGTCAGCACATCAGCAGTTGTCAAATATGAACTTATTTCTTCTAACAAAATCGCATTATTGACTTCTCGACAAACCAACTCAATATCAGATGAAGTAAATCGGATACTTTTCTCAGCTAACATTTCAAAATTAACTGATTGCTCTACATTGAGTTGTGATAGATAATGCTTAAATATTTCGACTCTCTCTGCTTGGCTTGGAGGGAAAATCGGCACTTTCCAATCTAATCTGCCAGAACGTTTTAAGGCATTATCAATGCCACTTAAATAATTAGTAGCAGCAATGACAATGACATCACTATTTTTAATATTATTTAGTTCAATCAATAATTGATTGATAGTGGCTCTTTGGTCAGTATGGGAGTTTTCATCATTACGATTGAAACCAATACTATCTAATTCATCGATGAATAATACAGAAGGAGCTTTTTTCTTAGCTTGGACAAAAATATCACGAATATTTTTCTGGCTTTGACCTATCCATACACTAATAATATCAGCCGGAGAAAACTTAAAGAAATATCGCCCTGACTCATTAGCAAAAGCATTAGCTAATAATGTTTTACCACATCCAGGTAATCCATAAAACAAAATGCCCCCAATTGCGCCTTTATGCCCTTTAGATTGTAATTTGAGCAGTTTATTGAGTTTTTCTTTTTCTTCATTGAGACCTTTGACTTGGCTAAAGTCAAGTTTGACTTGTTTAGTAACTGGGCTGATTTGTCTTGTGGCTTGTCTTTTAACTTTATATTCAAAGGTTGGATAATCAATGGTATCAAACGCCACAGGGACTAATTGATGTTTTTCATAATCTGGTGTCATCACTATAGTTTTAAAGTTGGCACCATAGTATTCTGAGAGTCTATACTCTAAAATCTCTTTGGTTTTTTTGAGTTGATAGTAATTGCGAGCAATTTCAAATCCAGGGACGACTAACCAAACACTCTCTAAATTATTTGGCCATACCTGAGATTTCCGCAAAATTCTCTTAATCATATCAAAAAAGAGATTATTATCAGAAAACTCGTTATATTTGAGAGTTTCTATTTCGACCACAATTTTATTTTTAATATATACTTCTACTTTTTCAGTTTGATATTCTTCATATTCATATTCTTCCTCATCTTCTTTATTATCTTCATCTTGAGAAGTTAATTCAACTTCACAGCCAATGTGTGATAATTCATATCCAAGACTTTCTAGGGTTTTGATCGCAAAATACTTCAGGTAGATATATTCAGTACTTTCTTGTTGCCACTTTAGATGATAAAGATGTTCAGGCTTCATCTTGAGTAACAATTGTGATTCAGCTTGAATTTGAGCTTTTTGCAGTTCTAAGAAATAGTTGAGGAGAGATACATCATCTTCTTCTGTTTGATAATAAGGCAGTTCTAATAATAAACGGAAGTGAGCTAAAATCTCTTCCTTTCGCTCAATGGCAGCTTCATGAGAATATTTACATCTGAGGGTAAAAGTAAAGGGAATTTTACTAGCAACTGTATCTACTAAATGTCCTAAGCTATCTTCTTTTTGCTGGGCTTGAATTTCCAACACTGATGGACAGTGGAATAGAATAAATGATTGTGTAGAATTATACTTATTTAGAGATAAAGATATAGATTCAAACTGCTCATCAAATTTTTCCGAATCTAGTAACTCTAAGCCAGTGTCACCTAAGATGACACTTGTCATCGTTGAACGATAAAAGTGAAATATATTAGCGCCTTTAATAGAACTTTCTTTATCGTTATCACAATCATCATCAGAGTCAATAATATTAGTTGTAAACTGGCGTACAGAAGAACTGGCAACCTCGCTTGAACCTTGATATTGAAATTTTCTAATCAGTTCATAATTGAAAATTTTGACAACGATATCAGAAAAGAAATCGACATCTTGAGGAACAAGAAAAATCCCCATAGGTTGATTAGAATCTAAACAAGCTTGAAAACGTTCGTATTCTTGCTCAGAGCCGAAGTCAAATAAATAGTAAAAGAAATCATGTTTAACTTGAATAGTTTCTTTCAGCTTTTGCGAAATTGCTGCTGAATTGAATTTTTCATCACTAATTTCTATACCTTTGAGAGAAATATCTATTTTTGTATCTAAAGGAATATATAAATCAAAAGCAGGTTCAGCATATAATCCTACACTTTCCAGAGCAGTATTAAAATCATCAATGAATGCCTGACTTCTGCGTTGATAGCCAAACTGTTCCATGATGGTTTTCACTCGTAAGCTTTTTTTTGCTTTACCAGTTCTTTGTAGTTCATTTTTAATCGAGCTTAAGTAGGCTGTATATAACATTCTGTTTCCTGACAATCACCAGATATATTCTTCCCAAAATGATATATACAGTAACTTTCGCCATCATTTCTGAAGAGATTTCGTCAAACGCTACCATAAATAATCATGTACCACCCATCGCTACAACCAGGTTGTACATAATTAAGCGGAGGTGAAATTGTGTGGCAAGTTAGCAAGCAACAGCAAAATATTAGGTGGAATCTGACGGAAAATCTAGCTGGATATCTTTTTCTTGCACCTACGCTGTTGGTTTTGGGTACTTTTGTTGTGTTACCCATTCTCTACGCCGTCTTTCTTTCGCTACATAAAGTACAGCTTCTCGGCGGAATTGAATATCAGTTCATCGGCTTTCGCAATTTCAGCCGCTTAGTTGAAGATGAACGAGTTTGGATAGCTTTGAAAAATACGGCTGAATATGTGGTTATTGTTGTACCGTCACAAACAATTTTGGCTTTAGTTCTGGCGGTAACTCTCAATTCTGGGATTCGGGGAAAAAATTGGTGGCGTATCCTTTATTTTTTACCCACAGTGACTTCTTCCGCAGTGCTGACGCTGATTTTTATGTGGATTTATAACACGGATGGGCTACTGAATGATGTTTTGGCTTTTGTGGGTTTACCTACTTATAACTGGTTGGGTGATCCAAATGTGGCACTCAAAGGCATCATGATTATGAATATTTGGTCAACTGCGCCGTTTTATATGGTGATTTATTTGGCGGCGTTGCAAGATATCCCCCAAAAATTATACGAGGCGGCGGAACTGGATGGGGCAAATACTTGGCAGCAGTTTATCTATATCACTATTCCTATACTCCAGCCTGTAACCTTTTTTGTTGTGGCTATTGGCATAATTGGGACTTTTCAGTTATTTGACCAATCTTATATTTTCTCTGGTGGGACTGGCGGGCCGAATAACGCAACTCTGACTTTAGTGTTATTGATTTACCAAGCTGTATTTCGTAATTTACAGATGGGTTATGCTGCTGCGATCGCATTTTTACTGGCATTAGTCATCATCACCATAACTTTAATCCAACGGCGTTTATTTGGAGGCGAAAAAATGTGACTATAATTCCTCGCATTCCTTGGCTCAAATTATTGTTATACATGGTGTTGACACTGTATGCCGTTATTACCCTAATCCCCTTTCTTTGGGCGTTGTCAGCGTCATTTAAACCACTATCAGAGATTGTCAATGGCGGTCATAATTTTATACCCAAAAATTTTACTTTAGATAATTACAAGCAAATATTTTTACAAGAACCGTTATTTTGGCGTTGGTTATTCAACAGTGTGTTTATTGCTGTCAGCGTCACATTATTAAACTTGATATTTAACTCGATGGCTGGTTATGCCTTAGCTAGACTGCACTTTGTGGGTAAAAACTTTTGGTTCTTTTTAATTTTGGCAATTTTAGCAGTACCAGCGCAAATTACCTTGATTCCCACATTTTTGATTTTAAAGGCGATCGCTTGGCTAAATTCTTATCAAGGTATGATTGTGCCGGGGATGGTAAACGCTACTTTTATCTTTATGATGCGGCAATTTTTCGTTAACTTTCCCAGGGAACTAGAAGAAGCCGCGCAATTAGATGGCTTAAATACCTGGGGAATTTTTAGATATATTGTTTTACCTTTAGCCAAACCAGCACTCGCAGCCCAAGCTGTTTTTGTCTTTATGGGTAGTTGGAATAATTTCTTGCTACCTGTCGTGATTTTATTTGACCCCGAAATGTTTACCTTACCTTTAGGCTTAAACACATTTAAAGGTCTATACATCAGCTATTGGAACTACATCATGGCAGCTTCGATGGTTTTTACCCTACCAGCTTTAGGTATATATGCTTTCCTCAACCGCTACTTTATTCAAAGCGCCACCTTTACAGGCGGGAAAGGATAACCTGAGTCAATATACTCATAACTGTCTCCCTTGTCTCCCCTGTCCCCCTATCTCCCAAACATCCTCACCCTGCTCCAAATTTTGGGCAACAAATTGCACTCCTAACGTGATATTGGTATTACAGCGACTTAATCTCTATTTGTTAGTTAACCAAACATTATGGGTTTTGCAGGTCTACCGATCGCAGAGATAGCAACACACTACAGTATGACTGTGGGGCAAGTGTTTTCTCTGGATAACCAATTGAGAACTGCCTATAAATGCCACAAGGCTCATTGGGCGTTAGAAAATGCAAAAGCAATTATGGCGCAAACATCGTCTGAAATTCACCAGCAAGATATTAGCGACTCGGTGAGTGATACCAGAGTCACCTTGTGGGCGATTTCAGGCTGGAGCGAATTTTTAACAACATATAACAACCGTTAGCGACACAGAGATTGAGTATCGCATTATTTAGCTGTGTTGAGCGTCAAAATTTTTAAGGGGAAACATGTTTAGAAGATTAATTGGCGTTGTTGTGGTTACTGTTTTACTGACATTTCAGTTGATGGTCGGTGCTGCTTCAGCAGTGGAACTAGACGAAGCTACCAGAACAGTGCCATTAAATGACAAGGGTGATACCGTTGTTCTCAGCCTCAAACAAGTTAAAGAAGGCAAACGTTTATTTCAATACGCTTGCGCTCAATGTCATGTAGGTGGCGTTACCAAAACCAATCAAAACGTAGGTCTAGAACCAGAAGCACTAGCATTGGCTACACCAAACCGCAACAACATTGAAGGTTTGGTAGATTACATAAAAAATCCCACCACTTATGACGGGGAAGAGGAAATCTCTGAATTACACCCCAGTCTCAAGAGTGCAGATATTTTCACAACAATGCGAAATCTGACCGAAGACGATTTGGTAGCCATAGCTGGTCACATCCTCCTGCAACCTAAAGTCGTAGGTACCAAGTGGGGCGGTGGCAAAATATATTACTAAACCTCAGTCATAATTGCTGAGTATTGGGGAATTAGATACTGGGAAGAAACAAGCATGTAAGGATGAAGGATGAAGTATGAAATTTTACTTCTACTCTTTAAGCTTAATTCTGCAATCTTGATACTTCACAGTGACTAATTCCCAATCTCTATAATTTTTTAAGAATTAAACCTGATTTTTGGGATTTTTTTACTTGACGGAAAAGCTATTTAGTGTATAAACATCAGCGTTATTTCTGATTTTTAGATTGCTGAATATTAATTTATGACCCGATAAATAAAATAAATTGGATCTACGACATATTGTCAAACTTTGGCGTTGATTTTATTTAAAATGAGATAGGGACTATAAAACCATCTGTTAGGAGAAAGTCATGAAATTGATTGCGGCAAGTCTGAGACGCTTGAGCCTAGCTGTGTTGACCATGATTTTAGTTGTCAGCAGCTTTGCTATTTTTACACCTTCAGCCTCTGCTGAAACCCACCAAATCAAGTTGGGTAGCGATAAAGGAATGCTGGCATTTGAACCCAGCAAGGTAACAGTGAAGCCCGGCGATACAATTGAATGGGTAAACAACAAAGTTCCTCCCCATAACGTTGTCTTTGATGCGGCTCTCAACCCTGCTAAGAGTGCAGATTTAGCTAAATCTCTGTCTCACAAACAGATGTTAATGAGTCCTGGTCAAACACAAACAACCACCATCCCAGCTGATGCACCTGCTGGTGATTACACCTTCTATTGCGAACCCCATCGTGGTGCCGGTATGGTTGGCCACATCATTGTTCAATAGTAGAAATAGCACTGGCGAAACTAGATAATTTTCTAGCTCTTCAGGAAAATTGACAAACTAAGAAACGCCACAGCCTGGCGCATACAACAAATCAACTAATAGCGGTGACGAGTTTGATTTCCGCCCACAATGCTCAACAGCGCCCAGCGATGTTTAGAGATTGACTCGTCACCGCTAATTTTATTTAAATGTAAAACTGATAAAATGTAGCAGTCAAAGTATAGATGAGAACTCTATTTAGGCGCTAGAGTCTGGAGAATAACTTGAGAAGACTGTTATTAATTTTATTTCTAGCGATCGCGCTCTTCCAATTAACATTTACTTATCCAGCACTAGCCGCCGAAACTTCCAACGGTGCCAAAATCTTTAGTGCCAATTGCGCTTCTTGTCACATAGGTGGCGGTAATATTCTCGTTTCCGAAAAAACCTTAAACAAAGAAGCACTATCAAAATACTTGGCAGACTATAACACCGACTCCCTTCAGGCAATTATTCATCAAATCCAAAATGGCAAAAATGCCATGCCACCCTTCAAAAACAAGTTAACACCTGAAGAAATTTTGGATGTCGCTGCTTACGTCTTTCAAAAAGCCGAACAAGGTTGGTAGATGTGAAAAAGAGGCTAGTGCCGCTACGCGGAAGTCAAAAGTCAAAAGTCAAAAGTCAAAAAGCTTATATCAAAAGCTTTTCACTAACTTGAAATGGTATCTTTATTTCCGCCACGTTGTACTAGGGACTAGTACAACAAGGCAAAAGTAGAAAGAAAGAGTTTTTATACCACAAGATTTTTACTCTAGGAATTAAAATCTTTGCCTTTTACCTTTTGCCTTTTGCTTTTTACCTACACATTAGCCTGTTGACGCTGATAAAGAGACCAATACAGACCCTTCTGCTGTAAAAGTTGCGTGTGATTACCCCTTTCCGCAATTACGCCTTTCTCCATTACCAAAATTAAATCAGCCCGCTTAAGTGGTGCAAAGCGGTGAGCAATCAAAAACACTGTGCGATTTTCCGAAACTTTTTGGAGGTTTTGGAGTACTTGTTGTTCGGTTTCACTATCTAAAGCACTTGTCGCTTCATCCAAAATTAAAATTGGAGCATCGGATAAAAACAAGCGTGCTAAAGCAATCCTTTGGCGCTGTCCACCAGATAAAGCTGTACCTCTCTCTCCCACATTCGTCTCATAACCGAATGGCAATTGACTGATAAAATCATGGGCTACAGCTAATCTCGCAGCTTCTACTACCTGTTCCGCCGTAATATTGGGATTGCCCAAGGTAATATTTTCTAAAATCGAACCATTAAACAAAAAGTCCTCTTGCAAAACAACGCTAATTTGTTGCCTTAGTGATGCCAAATCAGCACTCTTAATATCAAAACCATCAATTAAGATGCGTCCTGATTCAATTTGATACAATCGCTGCAACAGCTTGGACAGGGTACTTTTACCCGAACCACTACGTCCGACTATGCCAATAAACTGCCCTGGCTGGACATCAAACGTAATGCCGCGTAACACTGGTTCAGTATGGGCTTGGTAACGGAAAAATACCTGTTCAAAATTTACTTGCCCTTTTAATGCGGGTAAAACTAATCCTGTGCCTGGTTCAGCTTCTGGGGCTGTGTTGAGAATATCACCAATTCTATCGACAGAGAGTAATACTTGTTGGAGATTTTGCCACAGTTGTACCAACCGCAATAGTGGTGCTGTCACCCGTCCCGATAACATCTGAAAAGCTACCAACTGACCAATTGTTAATTGTTGGTCAATTACCAGTTTTGCGCCCACCCAAAGAATCAGTAAAGTCGAAAAATTCGTGAGAAAGTCACCAATATTACTACTGATATTTGATGTAGTCGAGGCTTTAAAACCAGTACGAATAAATCGGGCAAATAACCCTTCCCAACGTTCCCGCGCCACTGGTTCAGCTGCATGGGCTTTCACAGAATGAATGCCTGTAATTGTCTCTACCAAAAACGATTGACTGTCTGCACTGCGGTTAAAGGTTTCGTTTAGCCAGTTGCGTAAAATTGGCGTGGAAACAATTGTTAAAGTGGCAAACAATGGCAACACTGCCAAAGCGACAAAAGTTAAAGGGATGTTGTAGTAAAACATCAATGCCAAATAAACAACGGCAAAGATGCTGTCGAGAATTACTGTTAAAGCTGTACCTGTGAGAAATTGCCGGATTTGTTCGAGTTCTTGAACACGGGCAACAGTATCACCCACCCGCCGCGATTCAAAGTAAGCTAACGGCAAGCGCATCAGGTGGCGAAATAGCTGCGCCGACAAGCTTAAATCTAAGCGCCTAGCTGTATGGGTAAAGATGAAGAGGCGTAAAGTACCCAGCATCGCCTCAAAGCAAGCAATTAACAATAAAGCTATAGCCATCACATCCAAGGTGGGCAAGCTTTCTTGCACCATCACCTTATCGATGATGACTTGAGTAATGAGGGGTGTACCTAACCCAAACAGTTGTAATGTTAAGGATGCCAGTAAAACTTCCCCTAATAATCCCTTGTATTTCCAGACAGCCGGAATAAACCAACTGAGGTTGAACTTTTCATGTTTATTAATCAGTTCTACTTGCCACAGTTGCCCATCCCATACAGCTTCGACAATTGATTGGGGCAGAGTTTCACAGATTTGCCCTGGATTTAAGGGATTCGCCACAATTAAGCGGGAGCCTTTGATGGCGTAAACCACTACCCAACTTGCTTGGGATTGATTTTCGTTTTGCCATAACATCAAAGCCGGAAAGGAAAGTTTGGGTAGTTCTTCCCAACTCACTTGGAGTCGTCGCAACACTAGTCCGAGTTTTTCGCCAGCTTCGACGATTTGTTTGGGGTTTTGTCCGCGCAGTTGGCGCTGTACCCATTCCAGTTGCACTGGGTTGTCTAGGTGTTGCGCCACCATTGTCAGACAGGCGGCGGCGGTATTACCGTGGGCAATAAAAGGATAATTGGAGTTATCTGGAGTGCGGTTGAGTAATTCTTGGAGAGTTGGTGGCTGAGTTTCGGGACTAATAGTTGTGGCTGGTAGGGGCAGTTGTGGTTCGAGACTGGGTTGGGGTTCAGAATTGCTGGGTGCGGCGGCGGCTGGGAAACCAGAGAAGAACTGTTCAATTTCGGGAGTGCTAAATTCTGTCCACAGGGAACTGTCCCAACAAGCCACGATGACTTCTTTACTGGCGGCTATGGCTTTGCAGTCTAATGCGATTTTGTAGAGGTCGCCGAACCAATCTCCTGTTTGTAAAGCAGCGATCGCTTTGCTATCTTGTTCTTGTCTGAGCCTGACTTTACCTGAGACTATGTAGTATTGGTAGCCGCGTTTTTGCGTTGACCAGATTTTTTCTCCTAATTGGTAACGATGGATAACTAACTGATTACGTAATCTGGCTTGTTGTTCGCTACTTAGCCAACATAAAGGCCCTTGCTGCCAAGGTATTTCTGCTATAGCGTTGATTTCTAAAGATTCATGATCCAGATTTGTTAACCCATCTGTAATTTCACTGTTAGCTTTTGAATTTTCTCTGCTAGCCATTTTTCAAATAACTCATTTTGTAATGCTTGTTGGAGTTGAGTATCTTCTAAAGACGCTGGCAGAAATTGTTCGACTCGAAACAAACCATAACGTCCTTCTAGTTCTATTGGCCCCACCAATTGTCCAGAACTAGCAACATCAATCGCTGCCCGCAATGTATCTGGCATGGTGCCACGGCTGATTGCTCCCATCATGCCGTTCATTATGCGATCGTCTGTTAGGGAATATTCTCTGGCTAGTTGTTCAAAGTTGGCTCCTTCTTCGATTTGGGTTCTGAGTTCTTCGCAAAGTTCTTGATTATCAACAATAATGCGAGAAATGACGACGCGATCTAAATAAATTTTTCTTTCAATAAAGTATTCGGGAATGTGAGGTTGTGTAACTAATGTTTTAAGTTTTTCTAATTTGAAACCTAATGTAATTGATCTATGAAATGTTTCATAATCTGTACCATTTGTTTGTAACCATTCTTGAAAAGTTTGGGGTTGCGTGAGTTGATTTTTTAAACGAAAGTCAATAACTGCTTGTTCGGTTAAGGCTGGATTGATATCTAAATCATCTCTAGTTTGGATTTCTTGCTCAATCACATACTGCCGGAGAATGTCGCCAATAAACTGGGATAATTTGCCGGAAGCTTGGAGATATTTTACTGCCTGTGTGATTGGGAGTGGATGATCATTTATTGACAGAAATGATAAAGATTCCATGAAATAACTCAAGAAAAACAGCTAAAAGTTCATAATTCCGAGAGATGGGAAACAAGATTCAGACCGATTGAGTGGCTGAAAGTTAGACAGAGACTACAATTCCCAATTCAAAATCTCAAATCCAAAATAGTATTGAAGAAGGCAGTGGTTCGGCTTCGCTCACCAACCGGAGGCAGGAGGCAGATTCAACCCGCCTCTCATCTTTCGCGTAACATCCCATAGGGGAGACCGCCAAATCTCAGATTATGGCGGGAGACTTAAACTCAAATGGGCGTTGCAAAAAGGCTTTACCTTTGATTAAAAATCTGCCCTTTTGCCTTTTTCCTTGTTGTACTAGCCGATCGCAATTTTCCACAACCAAGCAAAAATTATGGCAGCGATCGCACCAATTAATGTATTTAAAATATTGACCAGTTCATTTGTTAGCCAAGCATATTTAGATTGCAGTGTGGCTCCAATGACACTTTCTAAATTGGTAGCAATGAACGCTGCGAAGATGCACCAAACAACCCCTAATAAGTCTATCAATCCTACTGCCCAGCCTACTAAGGCGATCGCGATCGATGCCACTACACCCGCTAAGGTTCCTTCTAAACTCACTGCGCCTTCTGTACCACGGGGGACAGGTTGGAGTGTGGTAATCAAAAAAGTCCTTTGACCGTAAGCTTTCCCCACTTCGCTGGCGGATGTGTCAGATAGCTTGGTGCTAAAACTTGCCACATAGCCCAACAACAGCAAAGATACAGGATTGGGAACTAAAGATTGGGGATCAGATATCAACCATCCCGAATTGATTACCCCTACACCCAAAGCACATAACGCCGCCGTTAAGGCTGAACCCCAGACATTTTCCGGGCCTCTGGCACCAGAACGCTTTTCGGCTATACCTTGGGCTTCTTTCTCTGCCATACCGATGCGCGTCACGCCGGAGCCTACCAGGAAATAAAATCCCACTACTAAGTATCCTTGCCAACCCAACGTTCCCCAAACGATGACACCCAGTATCCCAGCATGAAATATACCTGCTGGAGTCAGCAGCTTTTTAGGAGCGATCGCAACTAAACCCAATAAAACGGTGTTTAATCCTACTCCCACTAACCAGGGATTCGCAGAGTCAAGTAAAGGTAACATTAGCAGTGAATCACAAGTAATGTTGTCATTGCCAGCATACCAACAGAATAGCTAATTTTAAACCTGAGATGTTATACCTCATTCTGTAATTCTAAAAGTGCATAGATTCTCTTACTTTTACTATTAGGGAGAGAAAAAACAGGCAAGATTTTGAGCGAAAACAGGGGCTAGAGGCGAGAGGTTAGAGGCTAGTACAACAAGGCAAAAGTAAAAAGGCAAAAGTCAAAAGAAAGAATAACGATACCACAAGCCTTTTAGGAATTTCTTATGGTCACTGAGCGTACTTGTACTGAGCGCAGCCGAAGTAGCCGAAGTGTGGTCTGTTTATTTACGCCGACCTGTATTAGTAAATCATATTGAGGACTTACGCCTTACTTACCATTTTCTTGTTCCAGTCCATAAATATCGCTAACAGCATATAAGTAACAGCAATATAAAACTGTGTTCCAATTAACCACAAACAAGTTTTCAGGGCATAAATTGTAGATAGCAACTACAAACAATGCCTGTTATGAATAAACCTATATTTCATTTAGCTTTTCCTGTGAGTGATATCCAACAGGCAAAAGTCTATTATGTCGATGGTTTGGGCTGTATTCCGGGACGGGAAAACCCCCATGCTTTGATTCTCAATCTTTACGGACATCAACTGGTAGCACACACTACCAAGGAACCTTTAACAAGACAACGGACGATATATCCTAGACACTTTGGTTTAATCTTTCCCCAAGAAAGTGACTGGGAAAGTTTGTTAGCAACAGCATACAAGCACCAACTATTTTTTCGAGAAGAAGCTAAAAATCGCTTTGTGGGTTCGCCTTTAGAACATCGGACTTTCTTTTTAGAAGATCCTTTTTATAATTTGCTGGAGTTTAAATATTACCGCTACCCAGAGGCGATTTTTGGGAGTTATGAGGAGTATACCCAAATTGGCGATCGCTCTTAAATTAGGACTTACGTATGAAAACGAAAATTCAAGGTTTGGTTCAGGGTTTAAGGGTTTAAGGGTGTAGGTATTCAAAACCACCCATACACCCTATACCCTTTCACCCCTAAACCCAGTTTCAACCGACAATTTTTGTGAGTAATTCCGCATTGGTTCGGCTAAGGCTGTGGCGACGGCGGCTAAACTCCTAGAATCAGTTAACATCCAAGGATGAGATGCTGCGGGGATAATTACCTCTGTACCTATGGGCATTTGGGAACTGTTGGCTGGTACAATCATCAAATCATAAGGTGTCCAAATAGATGTAAAGTTCAACTGCTTCAACATCACAGCATCAGAATTTAAATCCTTGAGGAAGTTACTGTGAGTACGCATTTGTTCACAACCAGGCCGCCAAGAACCATAAGCAATATAAGTTCCATGATGAGGTGATGAGATAGTAACCAAGCGTTGCACGCGCTCAATACCTCCCAGTCGTTGGACATAATAACGACTGACAATGCCTCCCATACTGAAACCGACTATATCTAGTTTCTGTTCTGGCTCAAAGGTCGCGGCAATATAATCAGCTACTTGCTGCGCCAACACATCAAGACCAACTTCGCCATTATTCGGTACTAAATTCAAAGCATATACAGACCAACCTTTCTCCTGTAAGTAACCTCTCATTTTGCGGAATACTGCTTCTGTATCTCCAATCCCGTGTATTAACAAAACTGGGTTGTATTGCTGATTAATTGAGTTCATTGCCGGGTTTGCTTGCATAGTTCTGTCAAAAATCTAGCTAAGTTATGTTGCTATCTGTGAATGAGTTATGACACTCAGGTCACTGGCTAGAGGTTAGAGGCTGGGGGCTGGAGGCTAGTGTTTTTAGCATTCGGTATTCATCAGACAATCTCACAACCGAACATCACAAAAGAATATTCCCAACTCCCAACTCTCTATTCCCCACTCCCGCAGAGTACTATTAAATTTTGTTAAGCAAGCTTTCATAATCTTGCTTATGGTAACGGTAAGATTTAATAATGAGTCTTGATAGATACAGGCTGCAAGTGCCTGTAAAATCAAGAACATTTGCTCTGTAGTCTTACGCCAGTGTTACTCAAACACTCAACTATCAAGCTAGTCAAAGTCATAGTACGGCGCAAAGAAATGTAGCATTAAGCTGCAATTTTTAACATTACGGTCAGATTTACAGAAATTATAGAAGGCAGGAGAAATTCTAATGTTCGGTTTTATCAAAAATTTAATCGCTGGGATTTTAGGTTTCTTTACAGGTTTGCTCGGTGGTAAGAAAAAAAATGGTGGCTACTACCTGCAATTAGATGAAAGTGGGGCAGAAGTCAAACCAGCACCCAAACCCGCAGAAACACCAAAACCAGTAGCTACTTCCAACGGTACCAAAGCAACAGCAGCACCTGAGCCAGCCAAAAAACCTGCGGCTAAGGCGGTCAAAGCATCCCAAAATGGCAAAGCTGCACCTGCTGAACCAGAAAAAGCGCCTGCAACTGCTGTAGCTGCCAAGAAAGAACCAGCGATAACTACATTTGCACCCCAATATTTAGGGACTTCTGGTGCTGCTAATGGTCGTCGTCGTCCAGGGGCAAATATGAGTTCTTTCTTAGATATGGCCAGTCAAGTGAAAACTCCTAACCAAGCTTAGTGATTTAATTTTGACTGTCAGCGATCGCCAAGCATTTATTAAACACCAATCCGCTATACAACTGAAAAGCTGCATCCCAATTCGTCGGTTCTCGACGCATTAAATTGATATTGGGTGTGATATTGCGTAACATTTCCGTTTGATCTAGAATCGTCTCCGCAAAAGGTGTGAAATCTGACCAAAGCTTCACTTGTGGCAGATGCTGTTCTAGCCAGTTAATTACTTTATTCCAGTTAATGCGGATAGTATTTTGACTAGCTAGAGCAGCAATTTCTACACCTTGTTGGAAATCATAACTTTGATCAGACAGTCGCAGAATGCAACGCCGCCCAGGTAAATGTAGATCACAAAACTGAGCGTAATCTTGAGTTTGAGTTTTTCGCTCTAGCTTATGGCGTGCATTAACATCGACAACTTCTTCAAAAATTGGTAATAGCCCCGCGACTCTGGCTTGTACTTCTGACCAATTAAAAGTCAGAGAACCAAGTTGATGAGTTTGGTTACGACAAACAACCGTCGCTTGTGTACCAGATTCCGAAAAATATTCAACTTGATAAATTTGTATTTGTTGAACTGCACTAATTGTTGACCAAAAGCAAGGGATTCCGGCTTTTTGTAGCTGTTCACCATAAAATTTTAATTCTCCTACTCGGCCATAACGATAGACTCTCCAACTGCGACTAGGGAGAATTAGTCTGGCTGTATAGGTGTCTAGCTGCATAATCTGAGCAAATTGCGCTGCAACTGTTGACTTTTCTTGATTAGTCAAAGGCTCTAAAACAAGTATCCCTGACTCATTACTGTTGGGTTCGGCTGTGGCTTTAGCAATGGCGCGTTGTCGTTGTTCTTGTTCAACTTCTTTGAGGCGTTGTAAACCTTGGCGTGCTTGCGAAACTATTTTAGAGTTGGTTGTACTCCGCAATAACTGACGATAAATTTTTTCTGCATCTTGTTGTTTATGAGATACTTCGTAAAGTCTGGCAATGTAAAACTGCACCCAAGGATCATCCGGTGATTCCTTTGACAACTGCTGGAGTAGTTTAGCAGCAGTGTGATAATCTTTACGGTCAAAAGCGATCGCAACTCGCTCAATCATATTTTATTTCCCTGCATCCTGCGTTGAGTTTTGGAAGCGGCTTATTATCATTTATACTTCACAGGCTGCGGTAACTAAGGATAAAGCAACGATGGGTGCAGTGACGGCGCGGAGAACTCGACGACCGAGAGATACAGCTTGAAAACCAGAAGCGATCGCATTTGCAATTTCCGGTTCTGTCCATCCACCTTCGGGGCCTGTAGCAATAATTAGTTCACTGTCATTTGTCCTTTGTTCTTTGTTTGGTAAGCAGTGGAGGAGGTGCGGATAGTTACCCCGCACCTCACAGATATACTTATGACCATTAACTGTTGACAAAGCCTCACTGAAAGCTACTGGTTCTAAAATTGTGGGGACAAAAGCGCGTTCCGATTGTTCAGCCGCTTCAGCTGCAATCCGCCGCCAACGTTCGAGTTTTTGCGGACTTGGATGAAGAAGAGTGCGATCGCTAATTACCGGAGCAATACAAGTTACGCCAATTTCCGTACAGCAGCGCACAACATCATCAAAACCACTGCCTTTGGGCAACGCCATCATTAGTGTAATTGTTACAGGTAATTCTGTAGTTACGGAAAGAGTTTCTAAAACCTGGGCTTGTTTTCCTGTTAATTGTGTTAACCACCATTTACCCATACCATCCATCGCAATAAAGCGATCGCCCTCACGCAAACGCAAGACTCGCCCTAGATAATGTAGTTGTTGGGGTGTCAGTAAAATTTGGTCTTGTTGAAATTGAGCAGGTGCGATCGCTATTCTTTGTAGTTGAGCCATGCTATTTTGTGAACAGAGAAAACAGGCAACAAGCTGTGTCATCCATTATTGATGCTAAACTTTTCCCTGAAAAGCAACTAACAATAAACTGTTACCTGTTACCTGTTACCTTTTCCCTCTCCCGAAGAGATTTGATTTCCACCTTCAGTCCATTTTCAGGACGTAACGTAATAGAAGGCTGCGGTACAATGGAGTGTCCTGGTACTAAATCTATTTGGAAGCTTTGAGCAATAGTCGCTAATAATAAAGCCGCTTCCATCTGCGCGAAACCTTTACCAATACAAATTCTCGGCCCATCACCAAAAGGAAAATATACTCCTTTGGGTAGTTGTTTGTCTAACTCTTCTGTCCAACGTTCGGGTTGGAAAGCTTCTGGATTCTCGAAATATTTTGGATGACGGTGCATTACCCATTGGCTAATCATAATTGATGTCCCTTGGGGAATTTCGTAATCGCCAATTTGAGTATCTACTGCGGCTTCTCGCCCCATCAGCGATACAGGAGGATATAACCGCATTGATTCTTTGATGACTTGCTGTGTATAAACCAACTTACTTAAGTCTTCTAATGTTGGTAACTTTCCTTGCAAAACTTGATCAAGTTCTGATTTTAATTTTTCTCGAACTTCAGGATTTTGTGCCAAAAGCATCCATGTCCAAGATAAAGTATTGGCTGTAGTTTCATGACCTGCCAACATTAAGGTAGCAACTTCATCCCGCAGTAATTTATCATCCATTTGTTGACCTGTTTGTTCATCTTTTGCTTCCATTAACATCGACAACAAATCATGAGTTTTTTTCTGGCTATGGCGACGTTCTTGAATCAGTTGATAAATCGCTTCATTCATTGCGGTAATAGCACGACGATAATTGATGTTTTCTGGTCTAGGAAACCACTCCCACACCAAAAAATTCTGCTTACGCTTACTCTCAAACCAGTTCATTGCGACATCTAGTGCATTAGCGACAACCTTAGCCTCGCCTGCATCCACCTCCGCACTAAATATGCACTTCATCACAATTTCTAACGTCAACTGCATCATCTCTGCATGAATATCACGAATTTCGCCATCATTCCAGGTTTGTAACATTTGGTTGGCGTAATCCACCATAATTTGGCTATATCCATTAATTCGTTTTTGGTGAAATACTGGTTGTGCAAGACGACGTTGCCAAAACCAAGATTCTCCTTCTGTTGTTAATAAACCTTCTCCTAAAAGAGTTTTTAAACTACGTAAGCCTCGGCTTTTAATAAAATCGTGACGATTTTTGAGAACTTCTTCTATGTAGTCAGGATTAGTTACTAAACAAGCAGGTGTTAACCCCAACTGTAGAGGAATAATATCACCATAATCACGACAACGGCTGAGAAAACCTAATGGGTCTTGTCCCAGTTCTAGTAAATGACCAACAATAGAATTAACTGGTGGTGCTGATAACTCAAATACATCTTTAGACATATAAAAAATCTCTGGCAGTTTGTATCTCCCCAAGAAGATTAGTACAGTTGCTGTATAAGAGTCTTCCTGATAAAGATAGATTTAGCTATATCTGTAGACAGAAAAATATCTCACTGCTGAGAAGTCTAAAATCTTGTTTTTTTAAGTACATTATAAATCTGTTAATTACTGCGCTTCGCGCACCACACAAATAGATTCATGAATTAAACAGTATTCCTATAGTTAGAGTTAGTATGAGACAGAAATACAATACATAAGTATAGTTTGAGAAAAAATCAAGTCATTTTTAATAATTTGTCAGAAAGAAGAAGCCCAGTTTTTCAGAAAACTGGGCTTTTGGGTTTTTAAATGATCAAAATGATCGCATCTTTACTAATTAAGCCGGAATAAATTTTAACGCCACACCATTCATACAATAACGTTGACCTGTAGGCGCAGGGCCATCAGGAAATACATGGCCTAAATGTCCACCACAGCGACGACAATGAACTTCTGTGCGGGTCATAAATAATGAACGATCTACAGTAGTGGCGATCGCACCTTCAATTGGTTGAAAGAAACTTGGCCAGCCAGTACCACTATTAAATTTGGTATCAGATGTAAACAGTGGTAAGTCACAAGCCGCACACACATAAGTACCTTCTGCATACAGCTTATCCAGGGAACTAGTAAAAGCCCGTTCAGTTCCATGTTTACGCAAAACACGAAACTGTTCTGGTGTTAAAATACTGCGCCATTCATCTTCAGATTTGGTAATTTCAAATTCAGTGTTAGAACTTGTCACGATTTCTGTCCTCGGATTAATAAACTGGGATAATAAGGCTGCACCTGTTAATACGGCGCTTGCTTCTAAAAAATAGCGTTTTTTCATATATCTATTATTAGTTTTTGCTTAATTAAATTTTTGGATAGGAAATTTTTATTTGTAAAATATACTGATTACTGATGATATCCATCTGATTTAGATTTTTGGCTGTGACCTATTTTATGGACTAACAATATATTTTTAATACTATCGGAAAATTTACCATACTATGTCAAACTTTACCGAATAAATCGACAAATATTCACTTTTTTGTTCTTGTAAAAGAATAGCCTAGGCTAAAATCTTCCGCCAGTGATTCACAGCTATTTGCAATTCTTTCGCTAACCAACTATCAAACTGCGGATACACAGGTAAACGTGGTAATAACTCCCACCCCGTAGGTTGTAAAATTTCTGTCAACTCTTGTTCCTGAATATGTGGATAATCAGGATTCACTTCATCTATCGGCCCTATCCCACCTAAATCCCTAGCACCAGCTTCAATACAAGCCAGTAACCATTGCTCATCTTTAACTAAATTTGGCGGGATTTGAATTGTAATCTCTGGCGGTAAAATTTGACGTGCTTTGCTAATAACTGCTGGTAATTGATGGGGGTCAAATGGTGGTGCATCAAATATTTGCTGGTTCCCTGGACTATGAGGTTGCAAAATCACTTCTTGAATGTGATGGTAGCGTTGATGAATATGAGATATGGCTGCTAAGGTTGTCCACCAATCATCTGCGGTTTCGCCAATTCCTAAAAGTAAACCGGTGGTGAAGGGAATTTGCAATTCTCCCGCCCATTGTAATTGTTGCAGTCTCAGTTCTGCAACTTTACTAGGTGCGTAGCGATGTACAGTCTTCAACAAAGCTGGTGTTAACTGTTCCAACATCAAACCCATTGAGACATTAACATTTTTTAATTGTCGCATTTCTGCAAAACTCAGTGGCCCGGCGTTAGTGTGCGGTAAAAAACCCATCGCCAATGCTAATGCACACAAATCATAAATTCGTTGAAACCATGCCTGACGCTGTGGCGAATTGGGATGTACTTCACCACTAAGGATCAGAATTTCACAGACTTTCTCATTTTTAAGTCGTTTTAATAGTTCCTCTGCGGCTGATAGCGTTAGCCAAGGACTTTCGCCAGGGTTAGTACGAAAGTTGCAGTAGGCGCAGCGATTGAAGCACTCGTAGGTTGGAACGATTGTGTAAGCTGGGCTGTAGGTAACAATGGCAGAATTGGCATTGGTCATAAAATAGAATTTATTAAAGAATTGTAAACGTATCAATTTACCGCACAACCCTGACTGTAACTAGGTATCAGAGCTTTCTACAGGCTAAGTTAAAAATTTTTCCTCAGATTACTTTACAAAACGCAATGTTTACCTTTAAGATATGTAACAACAGGTAAAAACACCTGAAACATACATAAAAAAGCAATCATAAAAACATGACAGCAACCTTACAACAGCGCAAAAGCGCCAACGTATGGGAGCAGTTCTGCAACTGGATCAC